>NZ_JANMWY010000149.1:0-28299 GCF_031380695.1 Sphingomonas sp.
ATTCTACACCAAGCAAATGGTCAATGCCCTGTCGCCCGCCAATTTCGCCTTCACCAATCCCGAAGCAATCCGCAAGGCTCTCGATACGGGCGGAATCAGCCTCGTCTCGGGCCTGGCGAACATGCTCGCCGACGCAGCCTCGCCGAGCGGCCTGGTCAGCCGCCGCTCCGAGGATGATTTCGAAATCGGCGTGTCGATCGCGGCAACGCCGGGCGGCGTCATTTTTCAAAATGAGCTGATGCAACTGATCCAGTATATGCCGGCGACCGATACCGTTTATCGCCGACCGTTGCTCTACATCCCTCCCCTCGTGAACAAGTATTACGTCCTCGATCTCCAGCCGGAGTCGAGCATGATCAAGTGGCTCGTCGATCAGGGACACACGGTTTTCGTCACCGCGTGGGTTAACCCAGGCTCGGAGTTGGGCAACAAGGGAATCGGGGACTACGCCCAGCTCGGCCCGATCGCGGCGCTGCAGGTCATCGAAGAGGTGACGGGCGTTAGGGACGCCGACGTGTTCGGCTTTTGCATGGGCGGGACGCTGCTCGCGATCGCCGCTGCCTATCTCTATGAAATCGGCGAGGGCGATCGGATCGGATCGCTGACGACAATCGGCACGCTCCTCGAGTTCAGTGACACCGGCGAATGGGCGACCTTTTACGAGCCCGCCCAAATGGAAGCGTTCGAGCGCCATGTCGAGGCGGCGGGCGTGATTGGCGCCGACAAGCTCCAAGCGCTCTTCAGCGTCGTTCGGGCGAACGATTTGATTTGGTCCTCGGTGGTCAATCATTACCTGCTCGACAAAGTCGCACCGGCGTCGGACCTGCTGTTTTGGTTTGCCGACGGCTCACGAATTCCAAAAGCCTTCCTACTCGAATATGGAAAATGGCTGTTGCGAGATAATGCCTTGAAGGACACGGGCGGAGTGACGATTGCCGGCGTTCCGATCTCTTTGGCGAAGATCGTGGCACCAACGATGACGGTATCGTTGAAGGACGACCATGTGACGGCGTGGCGTGCCACCTATGAAAGCGCGAAGCTTTACGGTGGAGAACGAACCTTCCTACTGGGCGGCTCGGGACATAACGCCGGGGTGATCAATCCGCCCGCGGCCAACAGACACGGATATTGGACCAACAACACGCTGCCGGAAACAGGCGAAGAGTGGCTGACCGGAGCGCAGGAAACCAAAGGTAGCTGGTGGCCAGCGTGGCAGGCCTGGCTTGTGACCTGCGGCGATGGCAAGCGGGTTAAGGCTCGCGCGGTTGGTTCCTCCCACTATCCGCAGATCGAGCCCGCGCCGGGATCGTACGTCCGCGTCAAGGCGTGATTTTTTTGAACGAAGCGACACGGTAGGATCCGTGTTCAAGAACCCAGTACAGCCCGAACGTTCAGGCCACGTTGTGCTGCCGCGGACGGTAGAAGATGTGGCTGTGGACCTGCGCAATTTTGTCGAGTGAACGGATCCAGTAGGGCACGATCCAGTCGACGTGATAGTGCGTCGCCTCCCCCACTGGCGCGAACACGTGGCCGGAGAGGGCCCGCCGCGCGGCAGTCCGCGCCGTCGACCACCCTGCCCGCTCCGGGCGCCGGCCCTGCGATCCGTCGCAGGCGAAGGAAAACTGACAGCCGGTGGTCCTGGAGGCGCCCTGGTTGACGACACCGCAGACCGTTTTCGGGTATCCTGGGCGCGCCAACCGGTTCAGGACCACCTGCATGACCGCCTTCTGGCCGCGCTCACCATCGCCCGCCTCGTACACTGCGGCAGTCGCGAGGCATTGCACCGCCTGCTCTCGCGCAGCGGGTGATCCATGAAAGCGGAAGGTGTTGGCATTCCCATGCCCCGCGACGAACGGTATCGAGGCGTTCGCTTCGCGGGCTTCCTCCATGCCCTGCCAGCGGGACGCATTGATCCTACCCTTGCCATCCACTCCTTAATGCCAGTGAGGTCCGACGAGCCGGTCCTCGCCGCCGCTGCGAATTGACGCGTTCAGCACTATGAGATGGTTCTCATTTTCACGAAGGAGGCGTCCATGGTAATCCACATCGTCATCTTTTCGTGGCGCGCTGAAGCTTCCCGACAGCAAGTTCAGGCATTGGCCGAAGCGATGGACAGCCTTGCCGACGACCTGCGCTACATGGAAACGATGAACTATGGCCCCGATCTCGCCTTCCGCGATGGCAACGGTGACCACGCCCTCGTCGCCCCCTTCGCCGACAAGGCCGGTTGGGATGCCTATTAGGCGCATCCGCGGCACAAGGCCTTAGTGCGCAATTTCGTCACCCCAATCCAGGCCAGCCGCCTGATCATCCAGTTCTAATTCGCGAAGGTTCCACAATCATGGCCGAGACCAGCATCAATACCGCCGAGACTAGGAATGGCAATGTCTTCGCCTTGTTCGAAGCCGCCGCGAGGGCGTCAGCGGATCGGCCTTTTCTGATCGTCGACGGCGGTACACTACTGACCTATGGCGAGATGCTGGACCATAGCGGCCGCGCCGCCGCCTGGCTGCGCTCGGCCGGGGTCGCGCAGGGCGACCGCGTCGTCGTCCAGGCGCACAAGTCGCCGGTCGCGGTCATCCTCTACCTCGCTTGCCTGCGCGCCGGGACGGTCTTCATCCCGCTCAACACAGCCTATCAGGAAAACGAACTCGCCTACTTCCTATCCGACGCTGAACCGTCCCTGCTGGTCGCGAGCCTTGGCCTGCCGGGCGAAACGGTGGCATTTGATGGCAGCCGGGCGAGTATTTCCGGTGATCTCTCCGCAGCGCCCTGGACGAAGACGTCCGACCTGCTCCCGACGGTTGCGGCCACTTCGACCGATCCCGCCGCGATCCTCTATACCTCGGGCACCACCGGCCGATCGAAGGGTGCGGTCCTTACCCATGGAAATCTCTCGTCCAACGTCATCGTGCTCGGCACGGCGTGGCGCTGGCAGGACGATGACGTCCTGCTCCACGCCCTGCCGACCTTCCATGCGCACGGACTGTTCGTCGCACTTCATCTGGCGCTGCTGCACGCCTCGCCGATTCTGTTTCACGAGCGGTTCGACAATCATGCAGTGCTGCGTGATATCCCGCGCGCGACCGTGTTCATGGGCGTCCCGACCTTCTACACCCGGCTGCTCGGCGAGCCCGCATTCGACAAGACCCTGTGTGCCGGGATGCGGCTGTTCATCAGCGGATCGGCTCCCCTGCTCGACGCGACCTTCGACGAGTTCGCCGAACGGACCGGCCATGTCATCCTTGAGCGCTATGGCATGACCGAGGCGCTAATGGTCACCTCGAACCCCTACGACGGCCCCCGCATCGCTGGCAGCGTCGGACCGGCAATCTCCGGCATCTCGGTGCGCGTCGTCGCCGAGAACGGCGTCCCCGCCACTATCGGCGAGCCAGGCGTCCTGGAAATGAAGGGCCCCAACATGTTTGCGGGCTATTGGCGCAATCCCGACAAAACCGCCGAGGACCACACCGCCGACGGCTATTTCATCAGCGGCGACATCGCGACCCAGGATGAAGCGGGCTATATCCGCATCGTTGGCCGGGCCAAGGACCTCATCATTACCGGGGGCTACAACGTCTATCCCAAGGAAGTCGAAATGGTGATCGACGCGATCGACGGGGTCGCGGAAAGCGCGGTGATCGGCGTGCCGCACCCCGACTTCGGCGAAGGAGTCGTTGCGGTGGTTGCGCGGGACGCGGGCTCGGCGATCACGCCGCAGGATGTCGCGGCGTTCGTCGGGTCCGAACTCGCCGCGTTCAAGCGGCCCAAGACATCGATCATCGTCGACGAGCTTCCGCGAAACGCGATGGGCAAGATCCAGAAGGCCGAACTGCGCGCGCTCTACAAGGATCTGTTCTTCAAGTCGGCGGCCTAACCTTTCCCCGCCTCGCCGGGGCCCCGATCCTATACCCCATATGCTCGGACAAGCTCGACTATGAGGCCGAGCTTGCGGTCGTCATCGGTCGCACCGCGCGCAACGTCAGCATCGCGATGCTTATCGGCGCTCGCCCCCGGCGGCTCAGACGAACGTGAGCGGGACCAAGGACAACACCGCGACCTCAACGTGGTGGAAATGCTCAAGGAGCAGAGGGTCCGCCGACCGTAAATCAAATTCTCGGCGCCTGTGTATCCGGCTCTGTATCCGCTGCTACGTTTCGGCGAACTGTCGCCGCCCGTAGAATATGGCTTTGGACTTGAGCAATTTTGTCGATCGACTCGATCCATTAGGGCCTAATCGGCCTCATAATGCGTCCACCGTCACCTCCGGAGCAAACGCGCCACAGTGGAGAAGCCACCAGGCCGCGCTGTGAGATCGACGAACTCGGCCGCCCCGATCGCCGACATACTTGCCCATGGCGCGGCGGGATTAACCCTCACAATTGGGCATAGCATTGACCTCAGTTTATGCCGCTCTGCAAAATCGCTCCGTTCGTTCCAAAAATGAACGGGATCGTAAAAACTCGCCTTTCGCCCGCTGAAGTCGATCCGCTTGCAGCGCGGTTTTGTCCGCTTCCGCGGCCCGACCGGCTCTGACACCGTGACACCCGAGTGTGCCGCCTAGAGGTTTTCCCTAACAATAAGGACCGGAGGGGGGTGGGTCTTCCTCCGCCTTCTCATCGACCAAAAGGAATTTCAAGTTGTCATGATGTCAGGGGGCTTACAGGCGGCGCAAACACACCCTTCAGATGCTGTCTTCGGGATACCTGAACTATCATTCAGCCGTGACACGGCAATTGTCAGTTGGTGTCAGGGACTGTCATGCCTCCAAGTTTGCAAGAGCAACTCGCGCAACGCGTGGGGCCTCGGGTCGGGCACCCAATTGCGGTCCGGCACTCGATTCCGATGAATATCGAGGCCGAACCGGTCGCCAAGCGGCAATGCTATATAATTGGGACGCGGCACCACTAGGGCCCCGACCATAACTCCAGCGGAGATCAGTAATCACACTCGATAGACATCTCCTGTTGGCGCAGATACAAGCCCACCACGACCTGCACCGGGCTCCCGCCCTTAACAAGTGTCTTTCGTTCGAGCGCAAACCCTTTTTGTCGTCCTGTTATCTAATTTATATTGTATAACATGAGCGGGGATTGAGGGAAATATTTTCCGGCTGTGTGGAAGTTCTATATGTTCTCTAATGTATACTGTAGTTCTTGGTATTTTTACGCTTTGGGAGCAGAGGGTCGCAGGTTCGAATCCTGTCTCCCCGACCATTTTTCTCCTCGAAAAATGTATCCTTCGGGCATGCTCGTGGGTCGAGGGTCTGGTGCCGTATATCCGCCATGTATCCGAGTGCCCCGGCGGACCGCGGGATTCTACATGTTTAAAATTTGGACCGCGAGTTCCAACGTCGGCCCTTGTCAGGACGAGGCGCGGGTTAACTCCCGCATCTAACTTTTCCACGTCACCATCAGGAATCACGGATGGGCAAGGGGCTTAAGTCAGTTGTGCCAATACGCCGACAGAAAACGGATTAAGGTGGGCGGCGTTGCCGGATGCGACCGTTTTCGGCCAGTCGGGATTAGTGATGAGCGCGCGGCCGACTGCGACCAAGTCAAACTCGTTGTCCTCCACTCGCTGGACCAGATCGACGATTGAGCGCGGGGTCGCAGTCTCGCCCTCCATCAAGGTGGAGATCATCTCCGCGCTCAGTGTCACCGATCCGACGGTGATCGTCGGTTTGCCCGAAAGCTTGCGGGTCCAGCCGGCCAGGTTGAGATCCGAGCCAGCAAATTCGGCGTCCCAATACCGCCGCTGCGAACAGTGGAAGATGTCAACCCCGGCATCGACCAGCGGTCGAAGAAACGCTTCGAGCTGGTCTGGCGAGGGCCACGGCCGGGCACCATAGTCCTGCATCTTCCATTGCGAGAAACGCAGGATAATCGGAAAGTCTGGCGCCGTCCGTGATCGCACACGCTTGACGATTTCTGCGGCAAACCGCGTTCTTGCCGCGCCATCCCCGCCGAAGTCATCGCTCCGCGCATTGGTTTCGTGCCAGAAAAACTGATCGACCAGATAGCCATGAGCGCCGTGGATCTCGACTCCGTCGAATCCGAGTGCGAGGGCGCTGGCGGCGGCGCTGGCATAGGCTTCGATGATGTCTTCGATCTCGCTCGCTTCCAGCGATCGACCGCCCGGAACGCCGACCTTGACCAGCCCCGAGGGGCCCAGCCGTTCCGACTCGATCGCTTGGCAATCCTCGTAGATTTCGGCAACGTCGCTCTTGGCGGCAGCACCGACATGCCACAGCTGCGGCACGATCTTTGCGCCGGCATCGTGGACCTGCCGACAAACCTCGCTCCAGCCTGCAAGCGCGTCCTGCCCGTAAAAATCCGGGACGTTCGGATCGTTCGATGCAGACGGATGCCCGACCCACGTCCCCTCGGTGATGATCAGACCCACGCCGCCTTCCGCCCGGCGGCGATAATATTCGGTAACATTCGGACCCGGCACTCCGCCAGGCGAAAATGCCCTGGTCATGGGGGCCATGACGATGCGATTGCGAAGCTTCAGCGATCCAAATGCGACGGGCTCGAACAGGACGGCGACCTGGGCATCGGGTCTATCGAGACTTTCAGCATAATCCATTGCGCATTCCTTGTTGTGGAGTGTCGACCTGAGCAGGAAGAGCCCGCGACGTCGGCCTTTCGGATGGCCACCCGCTGTCTCATCGGCCTTCGAAGTGCGGGCTCCTCCGCGCGTTAAAGGCAAGCACGCCTTCACGCCGATCGGCGGTGGGGATGAGGCGATGGTAGGCTTCGATTTCGAACGCCAGCCCGTCACCGAGTGACATCTGCAGGCCCCTCGAAATCGCCTGCTTGGCCTGGCGGATGGCGAGGGGCGCATTGGCCGCGATCCGCTTTGCCTGACCGATCGCGGCTTCGCGCAATTCCTCAGGTGCCACGACGCGGTTGACCAGCCCCCACGATGCCGCGTCCACCGCGCCGAACGGCTCGGCGCCGAGAATGAGCTCCTTTGCGCGCCGTTCGCCGACTGCACGTGCAATCGTCTGCGTACCGCCAGCTCCGGGAATGATCCCGAGGCTGGTTTCGGTCAGCGCAAACCGGGCAGTCGACGACGCGTAGATAAAGTCGCAGCATGCGGCGATCTCGCAGCCGCCGCCGAATGCCGCACCATTGACGGCGGCGATGACCGATACCGGGCACGCGAGGATAGCCCGCGCCATTCGCTCGAAGATCAGGTGCTGGTCACGCCACGCGGCATCGCTCATACCGCTGCGTTCTTTGAAATCGCCACCTGCGCAGAAAGCCTTACCGGCACCCGTGAGAATGATGCACCGGACGTCATTGGCCTGCATGGCCGTCGCTTCGAAATAGTCGATCAGTTCGAGGCCCATCGCACTGTTGAGCGCGTTCGCCGTAGCCGGCCGGTTCATCGTTACCAGCGCGACATGGTCCGTGACATGCTCGGCAATGAGCGTCTCGTAACCGCTTGCGATGTTTGCGCTAATGCTCATCGAGACCATATCTCAATAGGATCGCGGCATGCCAAGACCGTGCTGCGCGACCTGGGCGAGGACTAGGTTGTTCGAGATGGGCGCGGTGCGAAAAAGGCGGGCCTCCTTCCACTTTCTCTCGACATGATATTCGGTTGCCACGCCATAGCCGCCGAACGTCGTCATGCAGGCTTCGGCGGCTTCCCAGCTGGCCTCGGTCGCAAGATATTTCGTCATCAGCGTTTCTTGCGCGCATGGCTTGCCGCTGTCCAAAAGATTGGCAGCGCTGTTGCGCATCAGTTCGGCGGCGACGATGTTCATGTGCGCGCGGGCGATCGGGAATTGTATTCCCTGGTTCGCGCCGATCGGCCGATCGAAAACGTTGCGCTCGGATGCGTAAGCCGACGCCGTGCTGACGAACCACTGGCCGTCACCGATCGACTCGCTGGACACCAGCAAGCGCTCCGAGTTGAGCGAATCCACGAGATACTGGAAGCCCTTGCCTTCCTCGCCGATGAGGTCGTCGGTAGAGACATGAAGGTCGTCGATGAACACTTCGTTGGTGTGGTGATTGAGCATCGTCGGGATCGGCGTTGCGCGTAAGCTGTCCCCGGCCTTGGCAATATCCACCAGGAACAGGGACAGGCCGTCAGTCTTGCGCTTCACGTCGGCAAGCGAAGTGGTCCGCGCGACGAAAAGGTACAGATGCGACTGGAAGAAACGCGAGGTCCAGATTTTCTGCCCGTTGATGACGTAGCCCTCGTTCGTGCGCCTGGCGTAGGTCGTAATGGCAAGCGTGTTGGACCCGGCATTGGGTTCGGTCACGCCGAATGCCTGCAGCCGGAGGCTACCGTCGGCGATACGTGGCAAATACTTCTTCTTCTGCTCGACGCTGCCATGATTGAGAATCGACGCCATGGTATACATCTGGGCGTGGCAGCTCGCCCCATTGCCACCGGAGCGGTTAATTTCCTGAAGGATCAGGCAGCCGTCCAGCACGCCAAGCCCGGAACCGCCATATTCCTCGGGAATCAGCGCACCGAGCCATCCGGCTTCGGTCATCGCCGCGACGAAGGCCTCCGGATAGTCTCCCCGTTCATCGCACGCGCGCCAGTATTCAACTCCGAACCCTGCACACAGCCGCCGCACCGCCTCGCGGATTTCCTCTTGGACGGCAGTATATTCGAAGGCCATCTTGAAGCTGCTTTCGATTAAATTAGGCGGTCACGTTACTTCCGGTGCCGCCTCGATGGTTGGCGTAAAAAGTGACGACACGACCGTTCTCATCGGGCGGCGGACGTCGCCCATGCCGGGAGATCTTTCCGATATCGCACAGTCTCTACCCAGTCGATTGGCACAGGATCCACAACGTCTTTCATCGGTTAGCTTAAGCAGTTTCTTTCAAAAGGTCCAACCATTGACATCATTCATCTCACCGTGGGATTGAAGGGTCAGAATAAGGACGTAAAGGATGGGTCTGCTCGACGGGAAAGTTGCCCTAGTCACCGCCTTCGCGCGCGGCATCGGCCGTGAGATCGCCCTATCTATGCCCGCTGCTGGCGCAAAGGCCCTTGTCAGCAATGTCGGCGCGTCTCTCCAGGGCTCGGGCTCGCAGCACCGGCCCTGCAGATCGTCACGCCGTGCCGAGGACTGGACCGCCGAGACTCTGGTCGAGCAGGCACCGTCGGCGTCCAAGCCATCGCTGCCTCTGGACGTCACCACCGACCTATTTTCTCGGGTGCCGTTCTGATGAGCGGGCCATCCGATCTTGCGCAGGTCGAAAGCGCTATCCCGGTTGCGGCGATCCCGGTAATCTGGGCGGCATGAGCGAGTACAGACGATACGCTGATCTGGTTGTCGGCGCACGGTTTCCGGCGCAGCCGGCCCGCTTCGACGTGACTGCACAAGCGGTCGCCGAGTATCGGACGATCGCACTGGGATCGCAGTCGGGCGGCAAGGTCGTCGATCTTGCCGTGGCGCCGCCGACCATGGCCGCGGTTTACATCCGCCCGGCGCAGAACGCCCTTAATGGTCCCCCCGGCGGAATTCACGCCAAGCAGCAATTCGACTTTTTCAGTCCCGTAAGGATTGGCGATACGCTGGAGACCGTACTCGAAGTGCGCGAACTCTACGAACGCAATGGCAGACGATTCGTCGTGAGCGAGACGGTCACGCACAATCTGCTGGGCGCGATCGTCTGCAAGGGGCTCATCACGCAAGTATGGGGGCAGGAAGCGTGACGGGCGCCCTGCTCGCGGGAAGCAAGCTGCCCGATCGTCATTTCCTCGTCGATCAGGCGCTGATCGAGCGCTACGCCATCGCCTCGGGTGACATGAACCCGCTCCATCTCGATTCGGAGTTTGCCAAGACGACCAAATTCGGCCGGATCATCGCGCATGGCATGATGACCCTCGCCTTCGTCTCCGAAGCGATGGGCAGCTGGGCGGGCGACTCGTGGGCACAGAACGGTTTTTTGCGCGTCACCTTCATTGCGCCGGTGTTCGCCGGCGACGAAGTGGTCGTTCGCACCGAGGTCCAGTCGGTCACTCCGGAAGCAACGCTGTGCAAGGTCGAATGCTGGGCCGGCGACCGCCTCACCGTTACCGGTGAAGCCGGTGTTCGGGGCCTGAACCACGATGGATGAGGCGGTCATCGTCGGCGTCGCCGAGGAACCGCTTGCGAACGGCGTGTTTGCGACCCCGGCGACCCCTCTCCAGGCGCAGGCTCGCGTGGCGAGGGCCGCCCTCGCGCAGGCCGGACTGACCCTGGCCGACGTCGACGGCCTGTGCACCGCCAATCTGTGGGGATTGCCTGGCGCGGGCATGCTGCCGACGATCACTCTTTCGGAATATCTTGGGATCACGCCGACCTTCCATGATGGCACGAACTTCGGTGGTGCAGCCTTTGAGGCGCATGTCCCGCATGCGGCGATAGCGATCGAGTGCAAGCAAACCGATGTGGTACTAATCCTTTATGGCAGTGCGCAAAAGTCTGAGCGGTCGCGGAACCTCGGCGGACGTCCGGCCAGTCTGACGTTCCAGTTCGAAACACCGTGGGGGCTGCCGACGCCCGCGGGCGGATATGCTCTCGCCGCGATGCGCCACATGCATGAATATGGCACCCGCCGCGAAGACCTGGCCGCGATCGCCGTGGCCGCTCGGCAATGGGCGGCGCTCAATCCACAAGCCACCCAACGCGGGCCGCTGTCAATTGATGACGTGCTCGGCGCGCCGATGGTGTGTGACCCGTTAGGCGTGCTCGACTGCTGCCTGGTGACCGACGGTGCCGGCGCGGTCGTGATGACCCGGGCGTCACACGCCAAGGCGCTTGGTGTCAGGCCGGTCACCGTTCGCGGCTATGGTCAGGCTGCGACACACTGGACGATTGCGGCTGCTCCCGGACTGACGTGGCTCCTGCCCGCCCAAATCGCCGCGAAGCGCGCGATGGAGAGGGCGGGGGTCGGCCATGACGCGATCGACCTCGTTCAACTATACGACAGTTTCACCATCACGACGCTGATGACGCTCGAAGCACTCGGCTTTTGTGGCCGTGGTGAAGGCGGCGAGTTCGTACGCGGCGGACGCCTGGCCCCCGGTGGGCAGTTCCCGATAAATACGTCGGGCGGCGGACTGTCCTACTGCCACCCCGGCATGCTGGGCATTTTCCTCTTGATCGAGGCGGTCCGTCAATTGCTGGGCGACGTCGAGCCCGAACGGCAGGTCCCAAACGTCTCGACGGTGCTGGTGCACGGTACCGGCGGCACATTATCCAGCGGCGCCACCTGCATCCTGTCGGTAAATTGACATGGCGACGACCATCCCAAAACCCGTGCCGACGATCGACCCGGACAGCGCGCCCTATTGGGAAGCACTCAAGGCCGACCGGCTCGTCCTCAAAAGCTGCCGAGATTGCGGGAAGGCGCATTTCTACCCGCGCGAATTTTGCCCTTATTGTCATTCCAATCAGCTCGACTGGATCGAGGCAAGCGGACGCGGTGTCATCTACAGCTTCACCGTCTGTCGCCGGCCCGCAGGCCCGGCATTTGCGGACGACGTTCCCTACGTCGTCGCGCTGATCGATCTGGTCGAGGGACCACGCATGATGTCACGCATCATCGGCGACCCGTCGATCGTCTCGATCGGCGAGCCTGTCAGCGTGCGCTTCATCCGCCAGGGGGAACTGACCCTACCCTTCTTTGCACGACTGGACCAACCCGCGTGAACGAGACTGGCCACGGCGAGAGCCTTCGCATGATCAGGGACATGGTCGGTGCGATTACGGGGTCCGCCGGCGACCTCAAGCGTATCCGCGCACTTCGTGGGCATTCGACCGGAGTCGATCCCGTCATCTGGCAGCAAGTCGCGGACCTGGGCTGGCTGACCCTCTTGGTCAACGAAGAACAGGGCGGTCTTGGCCTCGGTGCGCGCGGGCTGGCAGTGATCGGGGAAGAACTTGGCGCCGCCCTCGTGCCCGAACCGGTCACGTCCGTCATTGCGATGGCTCCACTGCTCGAAGGAAGCGTACGCCAAAATGTCCTAGACGGCACGCGGATCGTCGTGCCCGCCTGGCGGGAAACGATTGCCGGACTGGATGACACGCCGCGAACCTCGGTGAAGGATGGAGCCGTCACCGGCACAAAAATCCTCGTCGCCGCGGCCGCCGCGGCCGACGCTTTCGTGGTCAGCACCGATGGCGATGCGGTGTTGGTCGAGCGACACGCGGCTGGTGTCGATCTCGACCTGCGGCCAACGCAAGACGGCGGATATTCGGGCACATTGACGATGACCGACGCCCCTTGCAGCCGAGTCAGCGGAAACTTCCCGGCTGCAATCGAAATTTTGTCGCTGGCGCATAGCGCATACCTGGTCGGCGCGGCCGAGCGCGCCTTTCGACTGACGCTCGATTATCTTGGTATCCGCAATCAGTTCGGCCGACCAATCGGCTCGTTCCAGGCGTTGCAGCATCGCGCCGCCGAAGCGAAAATCCAGCTCGTCTTGAGCCGGGCGGTGCTGGACGAAGCGATCACCGATGTCGAACGAGGCGCCAGCTCCCTCGACCGGCTCCGGAGCAGTTCGCGCGCCATCGCACGCGTATCCGACACGGCCATGCTGATCGCTCGCGAAGCGGTCCAGATGCACGGTGCGATCGGGATCACCGACGAACATGACATTGGCTTGTTCTGCCGCAAGATCCTGACCCTCTATCATCAGTTCGGAACGGCCAGCGCCAACCGGTCGCGTTTCTCGGCCAGCTTTCAGCGCGGGTTGGCTGCATCAAGATGAGCCAAGTTTCCGCAACGAGCGTCGAGCCCGATTACAATGCAATGGACGACGAGCATTTCCGGGCAGAAGTGCGCAGCTGGATCGAAGCCAATTATCCACCGGAACTTCGATTTCCGATTGAGCGTCTTCATCGCCGCGATACCAGGATCTGGTACGACCGGCTGGCCGGAAAAGGCTGGCTGGCGCCCGGCTGGCCTAGGGACAAAGGCGGGATGGGCCTCGACACCGCAAAGCGCATCGTCTTCATCGACGAGCTGGAACGGCACGGCTGCTCGCGGTTCAGTGACCAGGGCGTGCTCATGCTCGGTCCGCTGCTGATGGCGTACGGCACGCCTGAACAGCAGCAGTTCTTTCTCCCCCGGATTCTGACCGGTGAGCATATCTGGGCACAAGGCTATAGCGAACCCAATGCCGGGTCGGACCTGGCCAGCCTCAGCACCGAGGCCGTGCTCGACGGTGATGCGTGGGTCATTAATGGTCAGAAGACTTGGACCACACTTGGCAACGACGCGAACTGGATTTACGTGCTCGCGCGGACGGACAAGGAGGCGAGGAAACAGCAGGGCATCAGCTTCCTGCTGGTACCGATGGACTCACCGGGAATTACCGTTCGGCCGATCCTGACTCTCGGCTTGACGGATGAGTTCTGCGAAATATTCTTCGATGATGTCCGCGTGCCCAAGGACGCGCTCGTCGGGCAATTGAACCAGGGCTGGACAATGGCCAAAGCCCTCCTCGGCTTTGAGCGGATATTCGTCGGCTCGCCCGCCCAGTCCGCCTACGCACTGTCACGGCTGCAGACGATGGCCCGCCACCTCGGCCTGTTCGACGACTCCGAATTCCGGTCACGCCATGACAAGCTGCAAATCGATCTGGCGGACCATGTCTCTCTCTACACAAGCTTCGTCGATCAGATGAAGCGGGGCGAGTCGATCGGCGCCGAGGTGTCGATGCTTAAGATCAATCAGACGGAGCTCTACAAGCGAATTGCCCAGACGATGGTCGATTACGCCGACGGCTATGCCGGGTCGGAAGGCCTCGTCGCCGAGCTTGGCGGGGTTCAGGCATCGACGATCTGGCTGCAATCGCTCCAGACCACCATCTATGGCGGAACCTCCGAGATCCAGCGCGACATCCTTGCCAAGCAAGTGCTTGGCCTGCCCGTCTGACTGCCTAGTCTGTCGGTCGAGACGCGACAGGACAGCTATGCCGTAAGCTTCGCATCAAGCCAAGCTCCGGCGCGCTGAATGGCGGCGTCGGCTTCGGGGGCTACCCCGCCGAGGAACTGAAAAACATGCTGCATTTCCGGAACGACATCGAGCTCGACGTCGACACCGCCCTGTTTCGCGCGGGCTGCGAAATGGCGACTGTCGTCGAGGAATGACTCGTCGCTGCCGACCTGGATCAGGAGTGGCGGCAACCCGGCCGGGTCCGCCCGGATCGGGTTGGCGATCGGATCATCGATGCTTCCGTCCGGGCCGAGCAAGGCCGGCGTCAGATTGTGGATAATTGCGCGGCTGACAATAAGATCGACCTCTGCATTGGCGTCGTAGCTCGCTCCGGTCGCCGCCAGGTCAAGCCAGGGAGACATGACGAAGATCGCTCCGGGAACCGGCAAGGCGTCGCGTCGCGCGGCCAGCGTGCTCGCGATCGCCAGGCCGCCCCCGGCAGAGTCGCCGACAAAGGCAATGTTCCGGGCGGCCACACCGGAACTCAAGGCCCACCGATAGGCAGCAAGCGCATCCTCGATCGCTGCCGGGAAGGGGTTTTCCGGAGCCAGGCGATACTCGACGATGAGGGCAGGAACGCCGGCCGCCTTCGCGATGTGCCCGAACATTTTTCGATGGGAGGCGCGCGAGCCGGTGACATATCCCCCGCCGTGGAAACAGAGGAGCAACCTGTCCTGCCGATACGATGAAGGTCGTGCCCAAAGTGCGGGCAAACCGCCGATCGTCGTTTCCTCGAACGTAACTCCGACGGGTTCGGCGGTCACGGTCGCCCACTCTTCGAACATGTCACGAAACTGATCGATCGGCATTTCCGGATCCGCGGCCATGCGACCGGCCCAGCTCCGGTAGAGGTCTGCCAGCGCTTCGGACTCGCGACTTGCCATGGCTTTTCTCCTGGACAGGTGCCGCGTAGCGCTTCCTGCTTGGTCACCCTGCCGGAAGATGTCGGTAGACCCCGCGCCTTTGTTGGTCCTAATTAGCCGTGCGACGGGCACATCGCCAAGAGAAAATCGGGGAGAGGTCTTCCGTGGAGGCATATGCAATCGTGCGGCATGGAAGGCCGTTGGAGAAACTCTCCCGTCCGACGCCCGTGCCGGTCAAGCGCGAGGTCCTCGTCGCCGTCACGCATAGCGGCATTTGTCACTCCGACCTTCACGTGATCGAGGGAAGCTACGACCTTGGCAGCAGGGGCAGTCTCGATCTTGCGAAACGCGGCCTGAAGCTGCCGCTGATCCCCGGCCATGAAGTCGTCGGCAAGATCGTTTCATGGGGTCCGGAGGCCGACAGCGAGGATCTGACCGTCGGCGACACGAGGCTCGTATTCCCATGGATCGGCTGCGGAGAATGCCCGCGATGCCGCGCCGATGAACAGAATCTGTGCTTGTCTACCCGCCCGATGGGTCTCGCCAGCGACGGCGGATATAGCACGCATGTCCTTGTGTCCGATCCCAAATATCTTCTCGATATCGATGGGCTCGACCCGGCGGTCGCGGCCACTTACGCCTGCTCGGGCGTGACCGTGTTCGGAGCGATCCGGAAGTTGATGCCGCTCGATCCGGAAGACGTGATCGTCGTGATCGGCGCAGGCGGACTTGGCCTCAACGCAATCTCCTTGCTGCGCGCGCTCGGGCATGAGTGGATCTGCGCGGTCGACTCCGGCCAGGCGAAGCTCGACGCCGCGCTGGCGCAAGGGGCGTCGCGCGTCGTGCTCGCAGATGGCAACTGCGCGTCGACGGTCGCGAAAATCAGCGAAGCCTGCGGGGGCAGGGTCCTTTCGATCATCGACACGGTAAACGCCAGCGCGACCGCCGAGTTTGCATTCGATGCCCTGTCCAAGGGCGGCAAGCTCATTCTGGTCGGTTTGTTCGGCGGCGAGTTGAAACTGCCCTTACCCTTGATGCCGGCGAAAGCGGCCACGCTTCAGGGGAGCTATGTCGGCGGACTCGCCGAACTGCGCGAGGTCGTCGCACTCGCCAAACGCGGCCTGATGCCGAACATTCCAGTGACGCCGTGCGCGCTCGACGATGTCAACCAGGCACTCGGCGACCTGCGCGGCGGAAAGGTTATCGGCCGGATGGTGATGGTCATTGGCGACGATGGCGTTGCCCCGCGACCACGCTAACACGCGGCCCCGTTCTGTGTACTGCGGCAACGCCTCCCCAGCTTCAATCAGTCATACAAGACAGTATCAAACGCATGTTGGGGGTTAATGAGCGATGATTAATCGCAGTAAGTTTCACCGCCGTCAGCTTTTCAACCTCTTTGACGGTGAGAGGCCTTAGCCTGGACGCGCCCATGTTTGCTTCCTCGTGTATCCGAGGCACTCGTATTTCGGCGTTATCTTATCTATAATGTTAAGCATAAAAGAGATTGAAAACAATAATTTATGCGCGTGATCTCGACGCCCATGCTAGCTTATGGATGCACAAGAGCTTCACGCTAAGTGTTTTAGGAGCAGAGGATCGCACGGTCGAATCCTGTCATCGCGACCATCATCGGCGTACCTGAGCGAAGGCTGAACTGCCCCTTGGCGCGTGCCGCCCCGCCCGCTATCGCTCCCTCATCCGGGGCAGGGCCTGTAGCTCAACGGTAGAGCCGGCCGCTCATAACGGCTTGGTTGGGGGTTCGAATCCCTCCGGGCCCACCGGCATCCTCAGCACCAGGTCGCGCGGTTCGACCTCGATGCGGCAGCCGACGAGCTGCGCCAGCCCGGCGGCGAGGCGAAGCGACAGGCCGGCCTGCTCGTCGGCAAACAGCGCGTCGGCATCCTGTCGCTCCGCCCCTTCTCCTTCCAGCGCGCGCGGCCGGGTCATGCGCAACGCGACTTGCCCGCCCTCACGCCGGGCCGACAGCAGCAGCGTCTCCCCCGCCGCTGCTGCCGCCAGCACCGCCCCCGCGAACCGCTCGGCCAGCCGGTCGGCGAGTGGCGCCTCGAACGTCAACGCACCCAGCCCTTGCGGAACATCGACCGCGACCGTCACCTGCGTTTCGCTAGCCCGCGCGCGAATCCGCTCCGCGACCACGCCGAGCACCACCGATGCATCGCTGTCTTCGACCGCCCCGTCCCCGCCACCGCGCAACCGCGCGGCAAGGTCGAGGTCGTGAATCGCGGCCAGCAGCAGCTGCGCCTGGTCGACAATCTCGGCCGCGCGCCGCCGGTATCCGCTCTGCGCCGGCCCAAGATATTGGCCGTCGATGATCTCGGCGAAACCGATGATGGCGTTCAGCGGCGTCTTGATCTCATGGACCAGCTCGCGCAGCGTCGCCGGGTCGATCGGGGCGCGCGGGGCGGCGATGGTCGACGGGCTCAGCGCCTCGACGCGGCGGGCGATGCCGCGATACCCGGCGAACCGGCCGTCATCGCGAGCGAACGCCGGCACCCCACTGATCAGCCAGCGCCCCCCGGCAGTGCCGATGTCGGGCAGCGCGAGCGCCGCGTCGCGGAAGGGTGCGCGCCGGGCGAAGGCGCGCTCGGCGGCGCGATCGACCCCCTCTGAGCCATCGGCACGGGCGATCGAGCGGCCGATCATCGGCCCGCGCGAGATGCCTTCAACCCAGTCGATCTCGCCCCCCGGGCCGCATTCCCAGCGGAACAGCGCGGGCGAGTCCGGTGCAGCCGACGCAGGTCGGTCGACCATGACCGGCGCTGGCGCGGCGGGTGTCGGCGGGGATTGCGGAGCAGGCAAGGGCAACGCTGGCGGTTCGACAAGCGTCACCTCGTTGCCAGTCTCGTCGCGCGCTGCGCGGGCCGTCCGCAACTGCTCGATCCGCGCGACGACCTCGCCGATGCTCGGCACGCTGTCGTGGAGCGGCGGCAGCGTCGGCAGCGGCGCGGCGTCCGGCGGCGATCCGGCTTCGCGAGTTGCCGAAGCGGTCGCTCCGCTTCGTCCCGGTGGCGGATACAGCGCATCGAGGAAGCGCGCGACATCGGGCGATGCGGCCGCGCGCACGGCGGGTTCTGGCGCCTGACTCAACAGCGGCGCGGCGACGTCGATCGTGTCGGCCACGAACAGTCGAAGGAGTGCCGGGGGAAGTATCCGTCCTGCGACTGCTCGGGCCGCTGCGGCCCGCAGCTCGACCGGGACATCTTTTTGCCCCGCGTGGATCGCGGCCAGCGCGGTGGTCAGGTTCCCGCTTTGCTCGTCCGGGCCGGCGCGCGACACAAGATCGACCAATTGGCGCCAGCGCACCGCGCGGTCATGCGGGTGCGACGCGTCGAGTGACAAGACAGTGGCCAGGCGGTCGTCGAACGTCACGTGCGCAATTTGCCCTCATGCCGGATGCGTGCGCGCCAGCCATGCGGGGGTCGTTAATTTCGCGACAGGGCCAGTCCGTTAACCATCCCGCTTTGGCACAGTGAGGGCAAGTCCCCGATGGGACGCGAAAAAGGGGCGCCGGCTCCGCGCCGACGCCCCTTGTTAGTGTTAATCGCCTTGCCGCTCAGGCGCGCCCGGCGACATAGGTCAGCCAATATTTGGCGATCTCCGAGTGGAGGCCGCCGGCGGCCTGAAGCGAGGCGGTCGCACCTGCCTTGTCGCCCGACATCGCCAGCGCCATGCCAAGGCGCAGATTGGCAAGGTCCTTGTCGACACCGGGCTTGCCCAGCGCCGCGCGATAGAGCGTCGCCGCCTGGGCATAGTCGCCCCCGTCGAAGAAGCCGTCTGCAGCAAGCATTGCCGGGCGGGCGGTCGGCGCCCCCAGCGCCGTCTTGCCTGCCGTGACCAGCAACGCCTGCTCGCCGGCCGACTTCGTCTTGGCCAACGTCGCCAGCTGCGCGACCGACGGCATGGTCATCTTGATCGTTCCGCCGGCGGCACCTTCCTGCAGCAGCACCAACGCCTCAGACGGATAACCGCGGTTGATCAGAGTCTGCGCCCAGCCGACATAATCGCCCTCGCCCGAAAGCGACTTCGTCGCCCGGGCCAGACGGAACATGTCCATCAAGGCCGAGCGCTCCAGTCCGCTGTTGTTGCGATAGATATTGATCGCATCGCGCCAATGCCCCGGCGTCGGCGACGCCGCGACCCACTCACGGGAATAGGCGTACACCGCCGGGCTCTTGATTTCATAAGCGCGCGCAACGCGGGCCTGAAGCCAGGCTTCGGGCACGGGCGTGCCGGCGGCGCGGGTCTTGTCGATCGCCTGCGACAGGCTGATCACGCTCTCCGCCACCTTCTGCTGCTGGAAGAGTAGCTCAGAACGCAGCACCAGCGCGTCGATATTGCCAGGCTCAGCCGCGACAACATGATCCAGTGCTTGCGTCGCTGGAACAAGTTGCTTGCCGGCCATCAATTTCTGCGCCGCGAAGAGATAGATTTTCGTCGTTTCCGACGACGGTGCGCCATTGGCCGACATCAGGTCGGCAGCGGCCGTCAGACCGACCGCGTCATCGGCATCGATCGCCGCCTGCAGCAGCATTGTCCCAATCGCGTAGCGGTCGTCGGGCGTCTTGGCCACTGCCTGCGCAGCGGTTGCAAGCCCCGGGATTGCAGCAGCGTTCTTCGCCTTGACGGCGGTCTGCAGCGCGAGGATTGCGGGCTGTGCCTTTTCCGACAGCTTGAGCTGGCGCTGCGAACCCTTCCCGGCGGTGGTCGACTTGCTTTGATCGCGGCTCGGCGCAGCTGTCGATGGAGCCGACGCGCTGGCGCCATATTGCGCGAGCGCGGCCGACGGATATGCCAGTGCAGCGGCAATTGTCAGGGCTGATGCCGTACTAACGGCGCGGGCATTAAAGTTCATCCTGGTCTCCTGTTGTCGCATCTTGGGCGGACGATGTTCGATGATATCGCGCCATAGACCTATTGCCCGCAGGCGAAAAGTCCATGCCGTCCGCGGAGGGCCTTCGTCGGGCCCGCCTGAATGGCCTTTGAACCAGTGGCTTGACCGATCGCTTTGACGGCCTCCGGAAGATTGTCTAGCCGGGCCGACATGCTCATCCTCCTCTCCCCCGCCAAGACGCTCGACCTGGCCAGCCCGTTCCCCGATCAGCCGAGCGAACCGCGCTTCGCCGCCGACGCCGCGCGGCTGGCCCGGGCCGCCGCCAGGCTCGGCGCGCCGAAGCTGGCCGAACTCATGCACATTTCGCCCAAGCTGGCGCAATTGAACGCGGCGCGGTTCAAGGGGTTCGCCAAGGCCGCGCCGCGTCCCGCGATCCGCCTGTTCGCCGGCGATGTCTATCGCGGATTCGATGCGGCGTCGGCCGAGCCGGAGGTGATCGACTTCGCTCAGGACCATCTGCGCATCCTGTCGGGCCTGTACGGGATGGTCCGTCCGCTCGACGCGGTACGGCCCTACCGGCTGGAAATGGGCACGCGCTGGGCGCCGAAGGGCGAGAAGCTCGTTGATCACTGGGGCCGGAAAGTCGCCCGCGCCTTGCTCGCCGACCTCGCCGATGACGGCTCCGGCACCCTCCTCAACCTCGCCAGTCGCGAGTATTTTGCGGTAGTTGGACCGTTCATGCCGAAGAAAGTCCGCGTCATCGCCCCCGATTTCCGCGTTGCAACCGCCAACGGTCTTCAGTTCCAGAGCTTCACCGCCAAGGTCGCGCGCGGCGCGCTGGCACGGTTCGCCTGCGACGGGCGGATCGCCGATGCGGCGGGAATCCAGACCTTCGATCGCGACGGCTGGCGCTTCGACACCGCCGGATCGACGCCCGCCATTCCCCTGTTCGTGCGCGACTGAAACGCCTCCGCAACGATCGGAACTGCTGCACCGCCGGCCCGTTGCCAATGGGTCGACTAAAGCGGTGGGGCCGTTTGAGGAGAGCATAAAATGCGCACATCTGCACTTGCGGCGCTTGCCGCCACCACCGCCCTGATTGGGGCTTGCACGACCATGAACCCTCCCGCGACCCGCGCCGAGGCCAATGCCGGGCTCAAGATGGCCAGTGCGGAAGGCAGTGTCTGTGGCACCTATGGGCTGATGGATCGCGACGGCAATGGCCACATCAGCAAGGCCGAGTGGGACGCCTATCGCGCCGGTGCCTACAGCGGCTGGGACAGTGACCGTGACGGCCGCATCAGTCGCGCCGAGTTCGAGCGCTGCTACGCCAGCAACGGCTTCTATGGCCCGGCTTATTACAAGAGCGATTACGCGACGAATTATTACAGCGCGTTCGACCCCGACAACACCGGCTATGTCACCGCCGACGACTTCTTCGGCGACAAGAGCTGGGTCGCGATCGATCGCAACGGCAATGGCGTCATCGACGACAATGAATGGACCTGGTGGGTGAAGTAACGCCCGCCAGTTTCGCCACCCCCACGCCCGTGCGTATTCGCGCGCGGGGGTGGCGCTTCCCTGCCTGATCGCCTAGGGTCAACACACGGTTAGGCGCTCGCCGATTCCGTTGGTTTTCCCAGCATCAGGACCACAGATTTTGGCCACGACCCCGCCGGTCGCAGACACCAGCGATATCTCCCCCATCTCGATCGTCGACGAGATGAAGACCAGCTATCTCGACTATGCGATGAGCGTGATCGTTGCCCGTGCGCTGCCCGACGTGCGCGACGGGTTGAAGCCGGTTCACCGCCGCATTCTCTATTCCGCCAGCGAGAACGGGTTCCTCTACAACCGCCCCTATCGCAAGTCGGCGCGCATCGTCGGCGACGTCATCGGTAAATACCACCCGCACGGCGACAGCGCGATCTACGAGGCGCTCGCCCGAATGACCCAGGACTGGTCGATGCGCGTGCCGCTGATCGACGGCCAGGGCAATTTCGGATCGATGGATCCCGATCCCCCCGCCGCGATGCGCTACACCGAGGCGCGGCTGGCCAAGATCGCCAACTTCCTGCTCGACGATCTCGACAAGGACACGGTCAACTTCCAGGACAATTACGACGGCAGCGAAAGCGAGCCGCAGGTCCTCCCCGCGCGCTTCCCCAACATCCTCGTCAACGGTGCCGGCGGGATCGCGGTCGGCATGGCGACCAACATCCCGCCGCACAATCTGGGCGAGGTCCTCGACGCCTGCCGCGCCTATGTCGCCGACCCCACGGTCACCTCCGAAGCGCTGATGGAGCACGTCAAGGGGCCCGACTTCCCGACCGGGTCGATCATTCTCGGCCAGGCCGGCATCCGCAGCGCCTACACTACCGGGCGCGGCTCGATCCTCCAGCGCTCGCGCCATCATGTCGAGGAAGGCCGCGCCGACAAGCGCTCGATCGTCCTCACCGAAATCCCCTATCAGGTCGGCAAGAACGGGCTGGTCGAGAAGATTGCCGAGGCGGTCAAGGACAAGCGTATCGAGGGCGTCAGCGACATTCGCGACGAGTCCAACCGGCTCGGCGTGAGGATCGTCCTCGACCTCAAGCGCGACGCCAGCCCCGAAGTCGTGCTCAACCAGCTGTGGCGCCACACCCCGGCACAGTCGAGCTTCGCCGCCAACATGCTCGCCATCCGCGGTGGCCGCCCCGAGACACTCGCGCTGCGCGACATCATCGAGGCGTTTGTCCGGTTCCGCGAAGAGGTCATCACCCGCCGCTCCAAGTATGAGCTGCTCAAGGCCCGTGAACGTGCCCATATCCTGCTCGGGCTGGTCGTTGCGGTGACCAACCTCGACGAGGTCGTCCGCATGATCCGCGGCTCGTCGAGCCCCGCCGTCGCCCGCCAGGCCCTGCTCGCCCGCGAGTGGGACAGCGAGATGATCCGGCCCTACATCAAGCTGGTCGAGGCGGTCGAACCGCAGGCCGCCGGTGCCACCTACAAGCTGTCCGAAATCCAGGTCCGCGCGATCCTCGAGCTGCGCCTCCACCGCCTGACCGCGATCGGCCGCGACGAAATCGGCAACGAGCTCGCCGGGCTGGCGGAGACCATCACCGGGCTTCTCGAAATCCTCGCCGACCGCGTCAAGCTCTACGCGGTGATGGTCGCGGAGTTCGACGCAGTCGACGCCGAATTCTCGACCCCGCGCAAGTCCGAGCTGGCCGCCGCGTTCGACGGCCTCGACGACGAGGATTTGATCGAGCGCGAGGACATGGTCGTGACGGTCACGCTGACCGGCTACATCAAGCGCACCCCGCTGGCCCAGTTCCGCGAGCAGAAGCGCGGCGGCAAGGGCCGCAGCGGCATGAACACCAAGGACGAGGATGTCGTTACCGAGCTGTTCGTGACCTCGACCCACAATCCGGTGCTGTTCTTCTCCAACCTCGGCCGGGTCTATCGCATGAAGGTGTGGCGCCTGCCCGAAGGCAATCCCGCCGCCCGCGGCCGCCCGATGATCAATCTTCTACCGCTGGCCGAGGGCGAGATCATCACGACCGTCCTGCCTTTGCCCGAGGACGAGGGCGAGTGGGAAGCGCTGCACATCATGTTCTGCACCGCCAAGGGCACCGTCCGCCGCAACCCGATGAGCGCCTTCACCAATATCCCCACCGCCGGCAAGATCGCGATGAAGTTCGGCGTGTCGGAGGAGGAAGGCGAGGAAGGCGATCCGACCGACCGGCTGATCGCCGTGTCGCTCCTGACCGAGGAAGACGATGTCTTGCTCGCGACCCGGAACGGCAAGGCGATCCGCTTCCTGTCGACCGACGTTCGCGAGTTCCAGTCGCGATCGTCGACCGGCGTGCGGGGTGTCCGACTGCTCGGCGACGACAAGGTCATCTCGATGTCGATCCTCCTTCGGGTCGGGACGAGCTCGGACGAACGCGAGGCCTATCTCCGCTCGCCCAAATGGCGCGACAACAGCAGTGCCGAAGGGCTGAGCGAGGAGCGCTATGCCGAGCTCGCCGACAAGGAGCAGTTCCTGTTGACGGTCACCGAGAACGGCTTCGGCAAGCGATCATCGACTTATGAATATCGCCGCACCAATCGCGGCGGCCAGGGGATTACCAACATCGTCACGTCGGACCGCAATGGCGGCGTCGTCGCCAGCTTCCCGGTGACGCCGGGCGAGCAGTTGATGCTGGTCACCGACCAGGCGAAGGTCATCCGCACCACCGTCGGCGACATTCGCCTCGCCGGGCGCAACACCGCCGGCGTCATGATCCTGCGCGTCGGCAAGGGCGAACACGTCGTCTCGGTCGCGAAGATCGACGAAAGCGAAGAGGAAGAGATCGAACTTGGTGCAGGCGACGACATCGCCCCGACCGATGACGCTGTCGTCGGCGACGATCTGGCGGAGGGCAGCCCCGAATAAGAGCTTCGTCCGTCAGTGGCCGCGAACCACAGGCACCAACGAGACGACCAGCAACGCGGCCGCTGTCCAGTTGAACGCGCGCAGCTTGGCGGGCTGGTCGAGGAAGCGGCGCAGATGCATCCCGATCGCGGTCCACAGCGCGACCGACGGCGCGGTTACCGTCATCGCCACCACGGCAACGAGCAGTGGCCCCAGCCACGGCCCGACCGGCGGCAGATAGGCCGACATCGCGGTGATCCCGAGTGTCCAACCCTTGGGATTGACCCACTGGAACGCCGCCGCCTGAAGAAAGGTCAGCGGCCGCCCCCGACCCTCTTCGTCCGCAGTCGGCGGTGCTGACGTCGCGATCTTCCACGCCAAGATCAGCAGATAGACGACGCTGACGACCTTGAGCACCAGCTGCAGCGCCGGAAACAGCGTAAACAGCCGCGCCAATCCCAGCCCGATCAGCCCGATCATCAGCCCGAAGCCGAGCGTCACGCCGACCATGTGTGGGAGGGTCTGCCGAAACCCGAAGCGCGTGCCCGACGACAGCAGCATCAGATTGTTCGGCCCCGGCGTAATCGACGAGGCAAGCGCGAACAACGTCAGCGCGGCGAGGGCATAAAGCGTCGTCATGCGGTCCCCATATCGCGGAAGTGCCGGATCGACTCGGCTATTTTCGGAAGTGCGCCGAACGGCGCTTAGCGGTTCGGCAGAAGCAGGCTGAACGAGTTGCCGACCGAGCGCGAGAAGCGGTCGTAGATCGCCCGCGCCGCCACGGCGATGCCGCGCTGGCGCTCTGTCCCGCCGCGCGCGAACAGCGCCACCGCGACTCGCCGACCGTCGGGCATGGTGATAAAACCGACGTCCCCGGTCAGCCCGTCGAGCGTCCCGGTCTTGTTCTCGACCCGCGTGCCATAGGGCAGCAGTGAACGGATGCGGTTGCTGCCGGTGGCACAGCGGCTCATCAGGTCGAGCAGGATCGAGCGGCTGGCCGGTTGCAGGACATTGCCCTTGTCGATCTGGCGGAGCAGCGCGATCATCGCCATCGGCGTCGCTGAATCACGCACGTCGCGCAGATCGCGCGGGCTGCGCAGCAATTGGGCGATCGTGCGGTCGATGCGGATGCCGGTCAGCCCATTCCAGCGCAGCCACGCTTGCACTGTCGACGGCCCACCAAGGCTGGCAAGCAATTGATCGGTCGCGATATTGTCGCTATGGATCAGCATCAGTTCCATCAGTCTGGCGGCGCTGCGCGATCCGATCATGTCGCCCATAGTGCGCTGGCCATGATCGACCTGGGTCAGATAGGTCGCGGCGATCGCCACCTTGACCGTACTCGCCATCGGGAACGGCGTGTCGCCATTGACGCTCAGCATCGTCCCGTCCTGAAGGTCGAGCGCGGCGACGCCATATTCACCCGGTCGCGCGCCGACAAGACTGCTGATCTGCCGCTCGAGCGACACCAGGTCGGGCGAACTGGCCGCGACCGCAGGCTGCGCGATAAACGCGAGCAATGAAATGAAAAGGCCTAGCTTTCGCATGGTCATAGCCTGCGTGAAGTAAGCAACGCGCAACTCCCCGGCAAGAGTCTTGTTTGCAACAGTCCCAAAGATAGTCGCCAAATGGTTACTGATTCCTGACTGAAACCTCTAAAGGCGAGCAGATGAATCATGACATCCACATTATCGGAGGCGGGCTCGCCGGGTCGGAGGCGGCTTGGCAGCTAGCGGTGGCGGGGCTGACAGTGCGGCTGTCGGAAATGCGTGGTGGCGGCGACACCACGCCGGCGCATGACAGCGACCGGCTGGCCGAGATGGTGTGCTCGAACAGCTTCCGCTCCGACGATGCCGAGAATAACGCCGTCGGCCTGCTCCACCAGGAAATGCGCACGCTCGGCAGCCTCGTGATGCGCGCCGCCGACCTCCATCGCGTCCCCGCCGGAAGCGCGCTGGCGGTCGATCGCGAGGCGTTCGCCGCCGAGATCACGCGAACGATCGAGGCGCACCCCAACATCGCCATCGTCCGCGAACGGATAGATACAATCCCCGACGGCCCGACGATCATCGCCACCGGTCCGCTGACCGCCCCGGCCCTCGCCGCCTCGATCGCCGACGTCACTGGCGCCGGCGCACTCGCCTTCTTCGATGCCATCGCCCCGATCGTCCACCGCGACAGTATCGATATGGACATCTGCTGGATGGCGGCGCGCTGGGACAAGGGCGGGAAGGATTACATCAACTGCCCGATGGACAAGGAGCAATACACCGCCTTCATCGCCGCGCTCAACGCCGGGGACAAGACCGAATTCAAGGAATGGGAGCGCGACACGCCCTATTTCGAGGGGTGCATGCCGATCGAGGTGATGGCCGAGCGCGGCCCGGAAACGCTGCGCTTCGGGCCAATGAAGCCGGTCGGCCTCGACAATCCCCGCACCGGCCGCTGGCCCTACGCTGTCGTCCAGCTGCGGCAGGACAATGCGCTCGGCACGCTGTGGAACATCGTCGGCTTCCAGACCAAGCTCAAGCACGCCGACCAGGTCCGCATTTTTCGCACGATTCCAGGGCTAAAGGAAGCGGAGTTCGCACGGCTTGGCGGGATCCATCGGAACAGCTTCATCCGCTCGCCCGAATTGCTCGACGCTACCCTGCGCCTCAAATCGCGCCCCAACGTCCGCTTCGCCGGACAGATCACCGGCTGCGAAGGCTATGTCGAAAGCGCCGCCATCGGCCTCCTCGCCGCCCGTTTCGCTAGCGCCGAGGCGCGTCGCGAACCGCTGTCCCCGCCCCCGCCCGAGACCGCGCTCGGCGCGCTGCTCGGCCACCTTACCGGCGGCGCAGTTGCGGAAACCTACCAACCGATGAACGTCAACTTCGGCCTGATGCCGCCGCTGACCGGCCCCAAGTCGAAGAAAGCGGATCGGAAGAAGATCTATACTGCACGAGCTCGCGACGCACTGGCGGCGTGGCTCGAACAGGCGCTCGAACCGGCCTAGCAACTACACCGCGTATGCGCCTTTCGCTTCGGCGCGGTTTCCGCATATTCCGTCGCCGTCAGCCAGCCCGAACGATCGTCGTCCGCGCCCTGGAACTTGCCGATCGTCTTGGCCGCCCATTCGTTGAACGACAGCGCGCCATTATGATCGGCGTCGAGCTTGGCGAACGCCTTCTGGCGCGGCGCAAGCAATTCCGCGGCGGTAATCTTGCCGTCGTCATCCTTGTCGACGCGGTGGAAGCGCTTCTGCTCGCGGGTCTTCTGGCTTGCCTCGGGCGCACCGGGCAGCTCGGGTAGTGCCGTCGCTGCGAACAGGCGGGCGCTAGTCGGGCCGAGGGCGGCCGGCGCGTCAGGCAGACTTGCTCTACTTTCGGCATGCCCCTGCCAGAACAGGACTCCGCCGGTAGTAGCGAGCAGGATGGCGGCAACGCCGACCATGATTCGTTTCATGGAATTCTCCGTCAGGACAACGGATTCGGCGCGGTCAGCCTAGGGCTGAACCGCGGTCGGTTCAATATGGATTAAAGGCGACCGGTAAGACGATGCCGGAGCAGCGCGAATGCGCGCGCCGGCGTGGCTTCCGGCTCGCGCGGATTGCGCAGCGCGAGGCGAGTCAGCGCGGTCAGCGGGCGCACTGTTCGGGGGAAGCGAACCGATTGTAACCGCTCCCTCGCCACCGCCATGGCGTCCGTCGGCACCGCCGTGCCGCGCCGCGCCGCATCGCCGAGCGCAAATGCCCTGCCCGCGTCGGCCAGCCCGGCATCGTCGGCCCCCAGCAACCGCCCCGCCAGCGCGAACAGCCGTTCCCCTCGCGTCGCCATCCGCTCCCAGTCGATCTCCTCGTCGAGCAGCGCCGCCCAGCCATCCTCAATCCCGGCGACATCCGCACCCGAAATCCCGCGATTTAGCAGTTCGGCCGCTACCGCCTGCAAGCGTGGTTCGCCCGGCGGCGGTGCCTGGTCGAGCCGCTCCAGCGCCGCCCGCCACCACGCCAGCTTGATCGCTCTGAGCGCCGGCTGGCTGGCGTTGACGACGACTACGCCCATGACATCGTCGATCCCGAACAGCGCATCGAACGCAGGGCGCAATTCGATCGGCCAGTAGACCCGGACCAGGTCGCGGTCGCGCATCACCTCACCGATAGCACACGCTCTTCGCCGCGGTGACGACATCGGCCGCTTTGAGCATCGCCAATTTCTCGAGGTTCGCCGCGTA
>NZ_JANMWY010000188.1:0-2750 GCF_031380695.1 Sphingomonas sp.
CATTAAGCGTTTCGGCCGCTGGCCGGACCAACATGGTCGGCTTCCGTCGAGCGGACTTTTGTGAAACCCTTGCCGCCGCCCCGACCCCATGCCGACGCGGCATCCGGCAACAGCGGGTCAACAGGCGGCCGAGCCTTGGCACACAGCAAAGGAACGACGCCGCCCGCGGAACCCACTCCGCCAGACGGGCGCGCCTATAGGCGAGAATGCCATGTCGAGCAAGTCGAGCCCGGAGAGGGACGGTTCGCTTTCGCCCACGCCATCGGCCGTTGCATTGACTCGATTGGGGCCGCGGCGCAGCTTTCCGACGGGAGACAACATGGGGCGCATTTTCGTCAGTTATGCGCACGAAGACCGCGACAGCGCAGAGCGCCTGGCGCGTCTTTTGGACGAGCATCACCACGCCGTATGGTGGGACCGCCATCTCGAAGGCGGTGAGGAATTCTCGTCCGAGATCGAAACCGAGCTCGACGCCGCAGAGATTGTCATCGTTGCCTGGTCGAAAGCCTCGGTCAAATCGCGCTGGGTCCGTGACGAGGCCGCAGCCGGCGGCGATTCCGGCCGACTGCTCCCGGTATCGCTCGACGGGTCGCTGCCGCCGATCGGTTTCCGCCAGTTCCATACCCTCGACCTGTCTGGCTGGAAGGGTGGCAAGCGAGACCCGAGGTTGGCCGAACTGGTTCATTCGGTGGATAAGCGGCTGGCCCGAAAGCGCATCGCGCCCGCCGCCGCCCCGCCGAGTGATGCGCCACCCGCGAAGCGCGCCTTCGCGGTGTCGCGGCGGTGGCTGACAGCGGCGGCTGTGCTGGCCGTCGTCCTCGCTGGCGCGGTCGGCGCCTGGCTGTTCACGAACAGCGATGCGCCGGGTTCGGCGCCACTCAAGCCGACCATCGCGCTGGTGCCGTTCGTTGCCGCCTCGTCGGATCCGGCCCTGGCCCAGATCGCGATCCAAAGCCGCGATTCGATCGCGCACGCCTTTTCCCAGAGCGGGGTGCCGGTAAGCATCGTCAGCGCCGTGCCGCAGGCGGGACACGCCGGAGTCGATTTCCTGATCGGCGGCAACTTCGCCAGAAGCGGCGGCAAGATCGTCGCGACGATAAGGCTCGACGAGGCGGCGACGGGCACGACGGTCTTCTCGCACCAGTTTGAAGCGGGTAGCCCCGATGCCGAATCCCTGCCCGAGCGGATTGGCGCGCAAATGGCGGGGAACCTGACCTGGGGGTCGCCGCTGCTGATCCTCGATCGCCGGCATCCGATCGAGCCGGCCCTAATGGCAGACCTGCTCAAGGCAAGCGACTTCGGCGGCGACCCTCTTCAGGGCTATCAGGCAGAGAGGAGCGTGGCCGAAAAGGCGCCCGAAATTGGCGCCGCCCAACTCGGCGTGGCCTTTGATACGGCGTTCGTGCTCGACCAACTTCCGCGGAGCGAACGAGCAGAGGCGGTTGCGGTCGCGCGGCGGGCCGCCGATCGCGCGGCGAAACTGCTGCCCAGGTTCGGCGACCGCTACGCCACCTGGTGCCTGCTCCACAGCGAAACGATGTTAGCCGAATGCGAACGGAAGCTTCGCGATGGTCGCCGAGTCGATCCCGACGCGCCCTTTCTCAACACCTTTCTCAGCCACCTCCTCCGCAACGTCGGCCGCTTCGAGGAGTCGGGCGATCTCGCGCGTTTGGCTCATGCGCACGATCCCTTCGTCCCGTCGAAGATCGGTTGGCAACTGAAGTCGATCGAATATGACGGCGACCGCGACGCGGCCCGACAATTGTATCAGAAGAGCATCGGCTGGTGGCCCGAATTCCAGGGCATGTACTTTAGGAATCGCTCCTTCGGGCTCCTGGACCGCGCCGATTTTGCTGGTATCCGCCAACTCGAGCTGGAAATCGGACCAAAAGAACTGCCGCCCGGCTATCGCGACAGCACGGCGTTGCTCGCCGCGCTCAAGTCGCGATCGGCGGTCGCCGCGAAGCAGGCCTGCCAAGGCACCGATGCGTTGCTCGTCAACACCCGCTGCATGCTCGCGTTGGCGACGCTCGGCGACCTGGACGGGGCCTACGCGATCGCCGACAAGCTTTATCCACGGCGCGTAGGACGCAACGATGCCGAGACCGAGCAAATATGGCTAGATGAGCCAGACGGGACCGCGCCGCTTGAATTTGTCACCTCGCCAGCCTCCGCGCCACTGCGCCGCGACCCGCGCTATCTGGCGTTAGCGGAGCGGGTTGGATTGTTGGCCTATTGGCGATCGGGGCCGTTGCCCGATTTCTGCCGCATCAATCCAGAACCGATATGCCCGCGCCTGCGGCACCGATAGCGCCAAGGCGTCAGGCGTCCTGGTCGGCCAGATACTCCGCGACATCCTCGCTTCCGCCAATGCGCTTGGCGTCGATGAAGAATTGCGGGGTGGTCGCGACCTGGTGCTTCATCTTGAACGCATCGACTTGTTCGCGGCTGCTCAGGATATGCTCATCATGCTCGACCCCGGCGTCTTCGAGCATCTGCTTGGCGCGAACGCCATGAGGGCATTCGTGGCCGGGCAGGACCATGCGGTAAAGTTCGGCTTTCGTGGTCATCAATATCTCCGCATGAAAAAGGTTTCGATCCAGCGCGCGAGTGACGCACCAGTTCCGGGTTGCCGTCCGCTACCCGACTGGACGATGCCCCCGCCCCGACGTTAAACCTCACCCGAACAAGGAAATTCAGGAGAGACCCATGAGGACGCTTACATGCCGCACGGCGCTGATTGCGCTGGG
>NZ_JANMWY010000227.1:0-3733 GCF_031380695.1 Sphingomonas sp.
CGCTGGCCATAATCGATCGTCAGCGCGAGCACGTCGAAACCCTGCTCTCGCGCGAGCGCCGCGCAAACCATCGAATCGAGCCCGCCCGATAGCAGCACCACCGCTTTGCCGGTCACAGCGCGATCCCGATGCGCGGCGCCGCCCAGAAGAACAGCGCATAAAGCGCGAGCGTCAGCGCACAGGCGATCCCCAGCGCCGCCCAGAACCCGACACCCCACCGCAGGAGCGCAGGGATGATAAGGAACAGGGGCAGCGACGGCAAGATGAACCACATCGTTCCGCTCGCCAGCCCGGCGACCTTGGCGACCTCGCCGGTATCCCGCCACGTCCACATCAGCGCCATCAGCGACGTCAGCGGCAACGACGCAACCAGCCCGCCCCATCCCGGATAGCGGCGAGCAATCTCGGAGACGGCGGCGGCGATCAGCCCCGACAGGGCCGCCTTGATGGCGAAATAAAGCATGTCCGCCTCATAATGCCCCGGCCCGCGCAGGAACAAGGCGCAAAAAAATGGGCCGCTGCATTTCTGCGAGCGGCCCAGGTTCGGGGTTTAGCCCGTTGGGAGGAAAGCGTGCCACCGGCACACCTCGTTCTTAGCGTCGGGATGGTAAACGAGTGCTTAACGTCTGCGGACAATTCCCCGCCCGGCGCGCATACAGCGTCTCGTCGAACGGCAAACCGCCCGAAATGCCCTGCGTGTGCACCTTCAGCGATCGCGGCGTCAGCAACGTCATCTCCGCCCGCCCGAACGCCCCGCCGGTGCAGCGATAATCGAATGTCACCACGTTGGCCTGCTCGGTCAGCAGTTCGCGCTTGCAGGCAGCACCACGATCTTCCCATTGCGCCAGCCAGGCTGGGTCGGCCAGGCACACCCGCACCGGCTTTGCCCCGGTCGCGCTTCGGCTGACATCCCACAGGCCGGGCTGGGCAGCAGCGATCCCGCCGGGCTCGACCGCGCGCACCGCCCCGATCAACGCCAATGTGCCGCCAGCAGCTACCGCCGCCATCACGACTCGGAAACTACCACCCCGCATTCCGGCTCCAATAGCAGGCCAGTGCTTAACCCCCTAGCCAGCCGACGCTTCGTTGAAATGGATCGGGAAGCTGGTCGCGCAAAAGGCGCAATCGACGCGGATCAGCCCGTCGTCGCCCTTCATCTCGGCCCGCTCTTCAACAGGGAAGCGCTCGATCACCGACCGCACATAGTCAGGATCGCAGCGACAGCCCTTGCTGAGCACCACTGGCGCCAGCGTTCGGACTTCCTCTTCCTCATTGAACAGCCGCCACACCAGAGCGTCGAGTGCCAACGCCGGATCGGTCAATTCCTCGGTCTTTACCGAGCCCGCGAGCACCGCAACATGCGGCCAGTCGGGGTGATCGAGCCGCGTATGCAGCCGCTCGCGCCCTTCCTCACCCTCGGGCAAATGCTGGAACAGCAGCCCGCCGCCGTGCCAATGCCCGCCCTCATCCCTGCGCGCCGCCAGTCGCACCAGCGACGGAATTTGCTCGGACTGGGTGAAATAAACCTGCGCCGCCTGCGCCAGGCTCTCGCCCTCCAAGGGCACGATCCCCTGATAGCGCTCGTCGGTCTCTGGCTGGTCGAAGGTAATCGCCAGATAGGCCTTGCCGAACAGCGCGAACAGCGACGGGTTAGGCCCCGCCTCGGCCCGCCGCTCGGCATCAAACTTGGCATAGCCGCGCAATTCGCCGCCAAGATAGTCGCACACCAGCAGCCCGACGATCCCGCCCTCGGCCTGCGCCTGCAACGTCATCTGCCCACCGGCGTCCTTCAGCAGCGTGCCGAGCAGCGCGGTCAGCGTCAGCGCCTCGACCAGCAATTGCTCGATCACAGGCGGATAGGAATGATTGGCGAGAATGGCGTCGAGTGAGGGCCCCAACCGAGCCAGACGGCCGCGGGCATGGCGCGCGGGTATCGTCACGGCCAGCGCGACGTCGGAGGAGAGGGTATCAGTCATCGCCGCGCGAGATAGGAGCGCGACCGCCCGATCACAACTTGCCCAGGCACCACAGCAACAGCGACTTCTGCGCGTGGAGCCGGTTCTCCGCCTCGTCCCATGCCGCCGACTGCGCCCCGTCGATCACCTCGTCGGTGTCTTCCTCGCCGCGGTGCGCCGGCAGGCAGTGCATGAAGACCGCCTGGTCGCCCGCTGCGGCCATCAAGCTGCTGCCGACCGAATAGGGCATCATCGCCCGTATGCGATTGTCGCTGTCGCTCTGGCCCATCGACGTCCAGGTGTCGGTCACGATGACGTCCATCCCCACCGCCGCGCTCGCCGCATCGCGGACGATCGGCACGCTGCACCCACGCGCAGCCGCCGCCTGCAACATGGCCAAGTCGGGCTCAAACCCCTCGGGACAGGCGACCGTCACGTCGAACATCATGATCGACGCCGCCTCGATCAGCGAGTTGCAGACGTTGTTGCCGTCGCCGAACCATGCCCATTTGCTCCCCGCCAGTTTGCCCTTGCGCTCGATCAGGGTGAGCATGTCGGCCAATATCTGGCATGGATGCGACAGGTCGGTCAGCCCGTTGATCACGGGCACCGACGCGCAGGCGGCGAGCTCCTCGACTTTGACATGATCATCCGTCCGGATCATGATCGCGTCGGCAAAACGCGACAGCACCCGCGCCGTATCGCCGACGCTCTCACCGCGCCCAAGCTGGCTCGACCCGCTGTCGAGGATAATCGCGCTCCCGCCTAGCTGACTCATGGCGAGGTCGAAGCTGACCCGCGTTCGCGTCGAATTCTTCTCGAAGATCATCGCCAGCACATGACCGTCGAGCGGCCGGTCGCCGTCCACCTTCCCCTTCGGCCACCCTGCCCGCGCCTTCTTGCGGTCCTGCGCGTCGTTCAGGATCGCCGCGATTGCGTCGCCGCCAGCGTCCGACAGGCTCAGGAAATGGCGCAACCCCTCATTAGTCGCTGAACCGCTCACGCTGCCTGGCTGACCTTGTAATCCGCCGCCGCCGCCGACAGGCCGTCGACGAACTCGCGGATATGCACTTCCTCGATGTTAAGCGGCGGCAACACGCGCACGACATTGTCACCCGCCGCGACCGTCAGGATCCCCCGCGTCCGCAAATAGGTCACGAACTCGCGGCTGTCGGTCCTCATCTTCAGCCCGAGCATCAGCCCCATCCCGCGCACCCCCTCGAAAATCGCATCGTGATTGGGGATCATCTGTTCCAACGCGGCGCGAAGCCGCTCGCCGGTCGCCTTGACCTGCGCCAGAAACTCGGGCGTCGCGACCACGTCGAGCACCGCCTGCCCCGCCGCCATCGCCAGCGGGTTGCCGCCATAGGTCGACCCGTGTGTGCCAATGACCATCCCCGCCGCGGCCTTCTCGGTCGCCAGGCATGCGCCGAGCGGGAAGCCGCCGCCGATGCCCTTCGCGCTCGCCATGATGTCGGGCACGATGCCATACTGCTCATGGGCATAGAGCGTACCGGTCCGCCCGACGCCGCACTGAACTTCGTCCAGCACCAGCATCAGGTCATGCTCATCGCACAGCGCGCGTAGGCCCTGCATAAATGCCTGCGACGCCGGCCTGATCCCGCCTTCGCCCTGCACCGGCTCGACCAGGAAGCCCGCCGTATGCTCACCCATCGCCGCCTGCGCGGCCGCCAGATTGTCGAACTCAACGACGGTGAAGCCAGGCAACAACGGCTCGAACCCGTCGCGCATCTTCGCCTGGTTGGTCGCGCTTATCG
>NZ_JANMWY010000278.1:0-18073 GCF_031380695.1 Sphingomonas sp.
GCGTCGTAGAGGCTGCGGTTGGTGTCGGTTTCGCGCTGCAGGATATTATACTGGATGCTGCGCCCGCGCAGGTTGAGAACCGATCCCTTCAACCCGTCGACCTTGCTCCGCAGGGCGGATTCGGCGGCGGCGGCGGCGCGAAAGTCCGCCATCAAGCTATTGGCCCTGCTTGACGACACTTGCGAACTCTCGCGTACAATCTGCTTGTCGATCTCGGCGATGCGCGACTGGATGCTGACCATGTCCGGATGGTCGGGCTTCATCAGCATCCGCTTTTCCTGATATTCGGCCTGCAGCGTTGCCCGCGCCGCACGCAGTCCGGCGGTGCTGTTCGTCACATCACTCGTCGTACCGACGGCGACGCCCTGGCGATAGGTGCCCTCGGCCATCACCCGCCGCGCGGTTGCCTCGCCCAGCGCCCGGTTCAATTCGACCAGCGATTCACCTTGAAGCGAGTTGACGTCACCGCCCGACCGGCCTGCCTCGGTCGGACCTGCCGTGTTGATGATCCCCTGCGCCTGCGCATATTCGACCAGTTTGCGCTCGGACTGCTCCAGGTCGGCACGGCTCTTGGCAATCTGCTCGCTCAGGAAGGTCCGAGCATAGGATGACGCATCATAGCGTCGCTGCATTCCGCTATTGATGAAGCTGTTGGCAATCTGGTTGGCGATTGCTGCGGCGAGTTCCGGCGAAGGCGACGCATAGCTATATTCGATCAGGGTGCCGCTGATCGGCGGCTTGACTTTGATTCCGCCGGCAACGACGTCGGTCGCACGACGCAGGCGCTCGGTTGCCGATCCCACCGTGCCGACCACCTTGCTGTTATTGGCCAGGTTGAGTTCCTGCGCCGCGTGCTCGGCGGTCGATCGGCTGGTCAGCAACCCGACCTGCGTGGCAATCAAATCCTCGCTCCCCATAATGCCCGATTGCGGCCGGTTCTTCTCGTCGACCACCTCGACCGTCAGCGGATTGACCTCGAGCGTTACCGACGCCCGGTACATCGGTGTCGTCATCATCGCCGCAACAACGCCGAGGATTACTCCCGCGGCAAGACAGCTCAGGATCAACCAGCGCCAGTGGACCAAAGACTGCAGCAGCCGCGTGAAATCGAGACCCCCCGACCCCGGGTTTGACAGTTCCATGCGCGGCGTCGACACATGGCGCTCGAAGCCCTCGTGCTGGACGATCCACTTGCCATCGGTGGACACAGGCAGGTTGCTATTCACGCGCGCGGATCAGAAGGGCCTGAAGATCGACAGGATCGGCAGGCTGTTCAATATCTGCTTCTGCGCCGCCTTGGTCGACGATCCGTCGACGACGACGATGTCCCCGGCATAAACTTCCGGGTCGGGCGCTTCACCGCGCCGGATCGAGGTCAGGTCGAACGCCGCCGCCTGCCGCTTGCCGCCGATCTGGCGGAAGATGGCCGTGCGCCGCGGGTTGGCGTCCGGCCCGGTTCCCCCCGCCGCCGCAATCACCTGCAGCAACGACGTCGGCCCCATGACGGGGAACGCGCCAGCGCGAACCACCGATCCGTCGACCGTCACGTTGCGCCGGGTCGACGACTTGATGCCGACACTCACATCGGGATGCTCGAGATATTTCTCGCCAAGCTTGCGAGTCAGCGCTTCGTCGAGCTGTGTCGTGGTCAGGTCGGCGGCCATCACGGTGCCAATCAGCGGCAGCGAAATCTGACCGGTCAGGTCGACCTCGTAATCGCCCGAAAGGTCCGGCATCTTGAACACCCTGACCGCCAATGTATCCATCGGCGCGATGCGATAAGTCGCCTCCAACGGCGCGAGACTGGGCGCGTCGGGTACACCCAGCGTGGTTCCGTATGCGATCGGCCCACCGCGCTTGTCCGCGCATCCGGCAAGCGCCAGCGCGATCATGACCATCAACCCGCAGGCGAACCGCGCGATCCTTGTTCGTACCATCGCCAATCGATCTCCCTACGCGCGCAAACGCCGCCCCGCCCTCCGGTAAGCGCCATAGTGGATCGAATCAATGCAATCGACTGCTAGCCGCCGGTTTCCAGGAACCAGCGCTCGCTTCCCTCGAGCCCGATCGCACTGAGCCGGCCACTGCGGTAAGCACCGGTGTCGAGCCCGATTCGGTTCGAAAGCTCGATCACTTCTTCGCTGATCGTGTGACCATGCACCACGATGCAGCCGTGGTCGCGCTCGTCGTCGAGGAACGGCTGGCGAATCCAACGCAGGTCGCGCTGCAACTGCATCGACAGGTGAACGCCGGGCCGGATACCGGCGTGGACGAAAAGATAATCGCCGATCGTGACGGTGTCGCCAAATGACTGCAGGAACGACTGATGTGTTTGGGGAATCGCCTCGCGGATCCGGTCGCATGCATCGCGGTCGCCAAGGCAACGTAGTGTTGCGGGATCCAAGCCATAGCTTTGGAGGCACTCGCTCCCCCCGAACGTCAGCCAGTCATCGAGCAGCCCGCGCTCCCCCGCGATCAGCCGCAGCAGCGCCTCCTCATGATTGCCGCACAAGAGGATCAACTTGATCACCGGCAGGTCGAACCGGCGCAATCGCTCGACCACCCCGCGCGAATCGGGGCCGCGATCGATCAGGTCGCCGAGCATGACCAGATGCGTCCGCGCCGCCCCGCGCTTGTCGTTATCCAGGTCGATCGCCGCCAATAATTCGTCGAGCAGGTCGAGCCGTCCGTGAACGTCGCCGATGGCGTAGGCGCGCACGCCCGGCGGGACGGCTGGCGCAAGGCGCGGCTTGGTAGACTTGAACCGGGAAAAGACCATCGTGCGTCAGGCCGTTACCGCAAGCTCGCGCAGCGCGCCAACATAAGCGTCGGCAATCAGCCGCTCGTCATAGCCGCATTCGGCCTTGTCGCGCGACGCGCGTCCCATCGCACCGAGCGTTTTCGGGTCGAACACCGCCATCCGGCGCATAGCCTCGGCCAGCGACCCCGCATTGCGCGCCGCGCAAAGAGTTCCGTTGACGCCCTCGTCAACCAGGTCGCGGCACCCCGGCACATCGGTCGCGATCAGCGGACGCCCCATCGCCGCTGCTTCCAGCAGGGTTCGTGGCAATCCCTCGCGATAGGAGGGGAGAACGACAACGCTCGCCGCCGCGATTGCCGACCGCACATCGTCCGCCGTCCCGAGATAGTCGACCACGCCCTCCGTGACCCAACCGTCGACCTCGCCTTGAGTCACCGCGCTGCGATTATCGGAATCGATCGGGCCCAAGAGCCGAAAGCGCACGCCGGGCAATTCCTCCCGCAGCATCCGCGCCGCAGTCACATATTCGCGCACCCCCTTATCGCCGAGCAGCCGCGCGATCAGCAGGAAGGTCGGCGGGCCCTCGGGCAATGGGACCTGCCGATAATGGTCGAGGTCGATCCCCGACCCCGGCAGCAGCCGCGCCTGCTCCGCCCGCACTAGCCGGCGCTCGACGAACAGTGCGCGATCGTCTCCATTCTGGAAGAATATGACATGTGCCCGGGCGAAGGCGACCCGATAGAGCAACCCGACAAACCGCGCTAACAGCCCGCTGCCGAGGAAGGCGGTGCCGAGCCCGCTGACGTTGAGGATCGCCGGCACCCCGGCCATCCGCGCCGCCAGCGCGCCATAAATGTTCGGCTTGATCGTCCAACCGAGATAGGCTGCCGGGCGTATTTCGTGCAGTACCCGGCAATAGCGCAGCAGCAGCCCGATGTCGCGCAGCGGGTTTAGCCCGGAACGTTTGAGCACGATGGGCATGACGTCAGCCGGCAAGGTGAAGGCCGTGCGCTCCTGCTCCGTGGCGGGTGCGGCAACGACCAGCGACCATCCCTCGTACGCCAGCCGCCGCACGACTGGCGCCCGGAAATTAGTGATATTCCACAACGAGTTCGACGACAGGACAACTGGGCCGACGGCTGCTGCCGCCGGCGTCCCCGTTGGATTAATTCGAAGGCGGCTCATGGAACCGCGCGTTCCGGGGGCCACCGTCGGGAATGCGTGACCGCGATCAAGATTATCACTCACCGCTTTCAGGCTTGGCCTTTAACTGAGCACTAATAAAACAATGTTAGTCCGGCGTCGCTAGACTTGGGCACAAGCAGTTGCTATTCAAATTGCGACCTGGAGCAATTCTTTATGTCGAGAAAGACCCGTCGCCTTTTCGCAGCTGCCGCCCTGCTTGCGGTCGCGTCGGCGTCGAACGCGGCCCCAGTTGCGAACATTAACGCCTCTTGGGCGGCGCTGGCGGCAATGTCCTCCTCCTCTCGCTCGGGCAACACCATCGATTGTGCCACGGTCGCCGACCATCGCAATCCGGTCGATCTGGGCGCCGATCGTGCGATGGTCGGCGATAATTGTGTCGGACATGCGGCTGTGGCCGGACATGCTAATCGCGCCGGGTGGCTCTGGGGCGGTGGTATCTTCCCGGTTGGCGGCTTTATCGTGGCCGAAATTCTCCTGTATTTGTTTTCGGATAAAGAGCTTCACGGTCATCCACGCGGAGTTAGCCCGAGCTGATCGCGCCAGCCGCCTGCTGTGGCGGCTATCCAGAAAATTTGCCAGGCGGCCTGTAAGCCGGGTTCTGTCCATCCCCGCTTTCGCGCGGACTGGGCGACCATTCCTCTAGGCGACGGATTGCTCCGCCACTCAAGCGACCAACCCGGGCGACGAGCCGGAACAGGCCCTAGAGTCAAAAACTCAATGTCGCCCCTATTCGGTCTTGCACCAGGTGGGGTTTGCCATGCCGATGCTGTTGCCAGCGCCGCGGTGCGCTCTTGCCGCACCGTTTCGACCTTGCCGGCCCGAAGACCGGCGGTATGTTTTCTGTGGCACTGTCCCTGAACCCGACCCCGCGTCGCCTTGGGCTCGAACCCGCCGGGCGTTACCCGGCACCTTCATTCCGTGGAGCCCGGACTTTCCTCGCCCCTCTTGCTCGGGTCCCATCAAAGTAATACTTTGATAGGTGCCCTTCCGAGAGCCGCGGTCGCCCGGCCGCCTGGCCCGCGTCCTATGTCCTATTGCGGCCTGGGCAGCAACAGCGACAAGAGCTTGGCCCGGCACTCGCCGTCGATGATCCCGTCGATCCGGTCGGGGCGGAAGCGCCGCTGGAACGCGATCACAGCAAGTCGCTGCTCGGTCACATCGTAACCGAAGCGCTCCAGCGCCAGGATGAATCCGGCATCGGTCCATAGCGGATCCATCAGGTCGCGCACCGGGCTAGGCAGGGCGAGCCGCCGGCGCGCGAGCGCTTCCCACGGGAACAGTTCGCCCGGGTCGTCCTTGCGCGCAGGGGCGATGTCGGAATGGCCGACGACATTGCCGCGGCCGATACCGTGCCGGTCCTTGATGTCGGCGACGAGCGGGATCAGCGCGGCGATCTGTTCGTCGGGAAAGGGGCGATAGCCGAACTCATGGCCAGGATTGACGATCTCGATCCCGACGCTCGCCGAATTGACGTCGGTGAGACCTCGCCAATAGCTTTTGCCGGCGTGCCACGCGCGCTTCTCCTCGGGCACCAGCCGCACCACTTGGCCATCCTCGGCGACCAGATAATGGCTCGACACCTTCGCCTCGGGCGAGGTCAGCCGCTGCAACGCGCCGGCGGCGTCGGGCATGCCGGTGTAGTGGAGGACGATCATCGACACCGGCAACTGACGCTCGTCGAAATTCGGCGAGGGCGTGTCGATGATGTCCATGGCGCACGACTTGGCGCAGCGCCGAGCGCGCGGTCAAGCCCTCCCGGATGCCACTCGGCGCGGGATGGGCGCCATATCTGCCACAACCCGCTCCGAATCGAGCTTATACAGACCGCGCCATGTAGCATCAGAGATCAGTTGCCGCGTCTGGCCGATCACCGTCTCGCCCGCGCCGAGCATCAGCCGACCATCGTCCGCCAACGCCGACGCCAACCGGTCGAAGGCCAAGCTGCGCTTCTGTACTCCCAGATAAAGCAGCACGTTACGGCACAGGATGATGTCGAACTTGCCCGGCTCCGGCGGCCCGTCGAGGATATTGTGAACCTTAAACCGTACCGCCCGCCGCAGGGTATCCGCCGCGCGCCATCCATCATCGCATTCCTCGAACCACTTCAGCATTTGCCTGACACCCAGTCCACGCTGGACCTCGAATTGGGAATAGACACCGGAGCGGGCGCGATCGACCACGCGGTCCGAGACGTCGGTCGCGACGATGTCGATCGTCCAGCCGCGCCAGCGATCGGGATCGTCGGCGAACAGCATCGCCAACGAGTAGGCCTCTTGCCCGGTTGAACAGCCCGCCGACCAGATCCGCAACCGGCGTGACGGGCGGCGCGCAGCAATCGCCGGCAGCGCGTCGCTGGCCAGCAGGTCGAACGGATTGCGATCGCGGAAGAAATAGGTCTCGTTATTAAGCAGCGCTTCGACCACCTGGGCAATCATCGCCGGATCGCGCCCGATGACCAGCCGCGTGATGAGCTCGTCGAGCGTGGCGAGACCACGCTCGCGCAGGATCGACGTCAGCGCCGTTTCGATCCGCCAGCGGCGGCTCAGCGTAAGCTGCTGCCCGGTCCGCGCCTCGAGCAAGTTGGCAAGGATGCGGCCGGATGCGTCGCTGACGTCCACCTAACAGTCTCCGCAGCGCGAAGCCACGCGCCGCGCGAGCTTGTCGGGTGGCAAGATGGCCGCCGCAAATCCTCCCTCGGCGATGACTCGCGGCATGCCCCACACCGCCGAACTGGCCTCGTCCTGCGCCAGCACGGCGCCGCCACTGGTGACCAGCGCGCTGGCCCCTTCGACCCCATCGCGGCCCATGCCCGAGAAGACGACGCCCAGCGCACCGGCACCGAACAGGCGACCGGCCGCAGCGAACATCGGATCGACCGAGGGCATGCAGCCGCTCGGAACGGCGGTACGGGTCAACCGCACGATCGGCTCCGCCGCGCCTCCTTCAATCGTCAGGTGCGCATCGCCCGGAGCGATGATCACGGTGTCGGCCGCGAGCGACATGCCGTCTATGGCGACCAGCGCCGGGCGACCCGCCGAGACGCCGAGCTGACGCGCGAAAACGGTCATGAATGCCGGCGGCAGGTGCTGCGTCACCAGGATGGGTGCTCCGATCCGTCGCGGGAGATATTGAAAGAAAGTGCCAAGCGCATGAATGCCCCCGGTCGAAGCGCCCAACGCGAGGAGTTCAAGCGGTTGGTTCGGCATGGCGCGAAGCATCGGGCTGGCCGTAGACGGAGACGATGGCGATACGCGCCGTTGCGATAAGTCAGTCGCCCCGGCTGGCCCGAGCGCCCGCAACCGGGCAAGCAGGACTTCCGAAAAGCGGCCGTTAAATCGGCCTGTCCCCGGCTTGGGCAGCGTGTCGGCGGCACCCAGCGCCAGCGCGGCTACGGTTTCCTCAGCGCCCTCCTCGGCCGTCGACGACACGATCATGACTCTCGCCCCCCGCGCCGCCCGGAGGATGGCAGGAATCGATTTCAACCCACCAGCACCCGGCATTTCCAGGTCGAGCAGCACGATGTCCACGTGAACATTGGCCAGCGCATCGATCGCCGCTTCCGCGGTTCCGGCGACCGCTGCAATCTCGAACCCGCCATCGGCTTCGATCATGCGGGTCAGGACGGCGCGAGCGACAACCGAATCATCGACGATCATCAGGCGCAACGGAGGCGGCCTGCGGTCGACCACCGGCGAAGAGGCAAGCGCCCGCATCACAGCGGGACTCAGGCGATGCCGACGAGTTGCAGCTTAATGTGCAGCGTTTCCCGGTCGAACGGCTTCATGACATATTCGTCCGCCCCGGCTTCCAGCGCGGCGCGAATGTGCGCCATGTCGTTCTCGGTTGTGCAGAACACGACCTTGGGCTGGTCGTTGTGGCCGCGCTGGCGCAACAATTTCAGGAATTCCATTCCGCTCATCACCGGCATGTTCCAGTCGAGCAGAACGACGTCGGGCATCGACGCTTCGCAGCGGGCAAGCGCCTCGCGCCCGTCACCCGCCTCGTCGACCTCGAACTCCAACGTCTCGAGGATATGACGGGCGACCTTGCGGATCACTTTGGAGTCATCGACGATCAGGCAGGTCTTCATGGACATCTCACTCTCGAACAACGAAAAACCTGTAGCCGGCAAAGGGTAACGAAGAGCTTAAGCAGCGATTGCGCGCAAATCCGCGCCGTTGACCAGCGCCGCAGCGTCGATCAGCAGGAGCGGCCCGACCTCGCTCTGCACCAGGCCGAGCGCGACTCGTTCCCATCCCTCGCCCAAAGCCAGCGGCACGGGCTCCGGATCGCCCAGCGCGTCCACGACATCGTCGACGACGTCGACCAGCAGGGCGTAATGATGCCCCTCGATCTCAACGACGACCGCTTCGCTGCCCGCTCCGGGAGAAGTTTGCCCAGCGCCCAGGCCGAGCGCGCGGCGGCAGTCGATTACCGTCAGCACGCGGCTGCGCAGCGCGGACAGCCCGGCGACATGGGGCGCGGCACGCGGGACCGGGATCAGCGCGTCGATCTCGACCACCGATTCGACCGCCGCAGCTGGCAGGGCGACTCGGCTGCCGCCGATGATGACAACCAGAATCAAACGGTTCATCGGCCTGCTCCAGTCGCCTTGAGTGCGCGCATCAGCCCTTCGCGGTCATAGCGATAGATACTGTCATCACGCGCGCCGACCTGATCGACGTCGGTGCGCAGCCAGATGGTCCGTCCTGGCGGCTTCGAACTGTCCTCTCCGTCGAACGCGATGGTCAGGTCCGCCGAAAGTTCGTCATGCTCATCGATCACCAGGTAGCCCGCCGCCTCGACGATCGGGCGGAGCATGTTCTGAAGCCACGGATCGGTCGAGGCGAGCCGGCAGACCATCGTCCCGCCACCCGCCGCCACGCCGTTACGAGCGAAGAGCCAGTGCGCGTCGATCAGTTCGGCTGGTTCTCCGCCGATCAGCGCGACGCCGCTGACTTCGCCCGGCTCGCGGGACGGGATGATGTCATCGGCGAGTGTCGAGAGGTCGATGACGTCGGTGATCGCGTGAGCCAGCGTGGCGCTGCCGTCATTCAGGCGAAGCATGCGTACCTTGCCTTCGAGCGCATGCCCTGCCGGGATGCCGGTGAGGGGTAGAATCGAGTCGCCGATCTGTACGCACAACTGCCCGGCACTGCGCGCGATCGCCGTCGCCGCTACCTCTTCGATTCGGTCGATCACGCCAAGCGGGATGGCGCGCCGACGCTGTTCGAGATCGCGAAACAGCAATATTGGGACGCGCCGACTTTCGAACGGAGCCACTGACGCTACGCTGGTTCGGCTGCGTTTGTGAATCTCGCGCCGGATTCCGCCCTGTTCCGCCAAGCCGGCGGGATCGAGCAGCAGGATCGGGCTGCCATCGTCGGCCAGCGTTGTCCCGGCGTAAATGCCCGCCGCCATCACTGCCGGCGCGGCCGGCTTGACCACCAGTTCCTCATGATCATGGACCCGGTCAACGGCCAGCGCATAGGCTTCGCCGCCCGCCGGTCGAAGAACGACCAACGTTCGTGCCGTATCGGACAACGCGCTGTCGCAGCTGATCAGCCGGGACAGCGTCAGTTGCGGCATTCGTCGACCACGGATCACCGCGATGTCCGCGCCGCAAATCGTTTCAACGGTCACGGAAGCCCCACCGGCCCGCACAATCTCGTCGATCGCGTTGCGCGGGATGGCGAAATGCTGGCTGCCGATCGACACGGTCAGCGCCGGAATGATGGTCAGCGTCAGCGGCACGCGCAACGTCATGCGCGTGCCTTCGCCCGGCCTGCTGTCGATCTCGACCGTTCCGCCGATTCGCTCGATGTTGGAGCGGACGACATCCATGCCGACGCCCCGGCCAGAAATGGCGGTCACCTCCTGCGCGGTGGACAGGCCGGCCTCGAAGATCAGCGCGAGCCGCTCGGCCGCCGTCATGGCGTCGGCCCGCGCCCTCGTCAGATAGCCAGCCGCGATCGCCTTTTCGACCAGCACCGCCCCGTCGATTCCGCGCCCGTCATCGGCGACGTCGATTAGGATCTGGTTGCCCGACTGGCGCGCCGACAGGGTCAGCAATCCAATCTCTCGCTTGCCGGCGCGCAGGCGGTCCGCGGGCGGTTCGATGCCATGATCGACGGCATTGCGAATGATGTGCGTCAGCGGATCGCGGATCATCTCGATCATCTCGCGATCGAGCTCGACATCGCTGCCATCGATGTCGACCAGCACCTGCTTGCCAAGGTCGGCCGACAGGTCGCGGACCATCCGCGGCACGGCGACGAAGAGGTTCTCGACCCGCTGCATACGCGTACGGGTGATGGCTTCGCGCATGTCGGCGATGATTCCCGACAGCCGCTCGAACGCGCCGCCGACGTCGATATCGGTCTCGGCCTCGCGCAGCCGCCGGGCGAGTTCGTTGCGCGCCAGCACCATGTCACTGACCCCGCTCATCACCCGATCGAGCAATTCGACCGACAGACGGATGGTGCGTTGCGTAGCGGGCTTGCCTCCGCCATCTCCGGGGCTCGCCGGAAGGCTCATTGCCTCGGCGCCCGGCTGAAGCGCGGCAATAAGCCCGCTGTCGTCACCGTCGAGCAAGGGTTCTCCGGCTTCGATCGTCGTGACCATTTCGCCGATCCGGTCGAGCACCGCGAGCACCGCGCTGACCAACGCGCTGTCGGCCATGCGGGAACCCGATCGGACATCGGCTAGCGCGTCTTCGGCGGCGTGGCTCAGCGCCTCCAGCCGGGGGAATTCGAAAAAGCCGCAATTACCCTTGACCGTGTGGACGAAGCGGAAGATCGAATCGAGGCGCGCGCGATCGTCGGGCTGCGCCTCCCAGGCGACGATCTCGCCGCCCAGGGCTTCCAGCATTTCGCGGCATTCCGCCGTGAAATCGGCAATCAGATCGTCCATCGGTGGCGCGGCCCCTCGTGTGGAGGAAGCTTATGCCGCGAAGGCGTTAACGCTGCGTTAGCCGTCCCTCCGCGGCGAGCGGAAGCGTTGCCCCGATCATCAGGACGGGCTCGGTCGCCCCGCTCAGCTGGATCGACCCGCCCGCATCCGCCGCCAGCGCCTGCGCCAGCCACGCCCCGGCGGCGCGCGGTTCGACCATCGTCGCGCTGCCGTTGACCATCACGTCGCGCAACGCGGGATCGAGCAGGATGCGCGGACCTTCGGCGCGGATGACGATCTCGAGCGCATTCGCGCTTTGCTCCGCGCCGATGTCGAGCCGCCCGCCGCGCACCAGCGCGTCACCAGCCAGCATGGCCAAATTGAGCAGCAGCTTAACGGCGCCCTTCGGCAGCCGCTCGTCGCCCACCATCCAGCCCAGCTCGATCCGCTTCGCCGCCCCGTAAATCCCCTCAATCGCGCCCCTGGCCTCGCGCGGATCGACGAGGTCGTCGAACCCGCCACCCGCGCCGAACGCCAGGCGGAAGAATTTGAGCTTATTGGCGGTCGCCGCCGCACTGTCGGCGAGCAATTCCATGCACCGCTCGCGCATTTCCGGATCCTGCTCGTCAGCGAGCAGTTCGATGCCGTTGTTGAGTGCCCCGACCGGCGACAGCAGGTCGTGGCACAGGCGGGAGCAAAGCATGCTGGCGAGTTCGACGGGGTCCATGCCGGGCTGAATGCGTCAGCGCGCCGATTGGCGCAACCCGCTGACTTGAAACGGCGCGCGCCCCATCCCAAATCCGGCACTCATGGCCGGGGGGCAGCATCTTCATTCGATCGAACTTGGCGCGGCCCATGCCGGGTGGCGGCTCGACCGAGCGCTCGCCGACGCATTGCCGACCCTGTCGCGCGAGCGGCTGAAGGCGTTAGTGCGGTCGGGCGCACTCGAAGGCGAGACGGGCGCGCTACTCGATCCGGCGACGAAGGTTCGCGGTGGCGAGCGGTTCACCCTGACTGTCCCCGAACCCACCGCACTGCACAACGAGGCGCAGGACATCCCGCTGCGCATTGTTTTCGAGGACGAACATCTGCTGGTAGTCGACAAGCCGGCCGGGCTGGTCGTGCATCCGGCGGCGGGCAATTTCGACGGGACATTGGTTAACGCGCTGCTTCATCATTGCGGCGGGAGCCTGTCGGGCATCGGCGGAGTCGCCCGGCCGGGCATCGTCCACCGCATTGACAAGGACACGTCGGGGCTGTTGGTCGTCGCTAAGACCGACCCCGCCCATGAAGGGCTGGCGCGGCAGTTCGCCGACCACAGCATCGAGCGGCGCTATCTGGCGATCGTCAACGGCGTGCCGACCCTGTCCCAAGGCACCGTCGATGCCCCCCTCGCCCGGTCGTCGACCAACCGCAAGAAAATTGCGATCGTTTCCGCCGGCAAGGGCAAACGAGCGGTGACCCACTGGACGCGCGTCACGCCGCTGCGCCAAGCCGCGCTGGTCGAGTGCCGCCTCGAAACCGGCCGTACGCATCAGATAAGGGTCCATATGGCGTCAATAAGTCACGCGTTGCTCGGCGATCCGGTTTATGGTGGCAACGCGAAGGCACATCGTTCGTTGCTGCAGGAGTTGGGCTTCGAACGTCAGGCCCTGCACGCCGCGAGGATCGGTTTCATTCATCCGGTGACAAAAGGTCGTTTGTCGTTCGACAGCGCCCTTCCGTCGGACATGCAGCAACTATTCATTCGACTTGGTATATAGAGAAAATCAAATGCCGGAGTGGATGCGACCCTCCGGTCAGGGAGTATGAGATGGCACCGTCCAAGAGAGTCCTGTCGATACCTGCGTCGAATGGCGAGGCTGGACTCAACCGTTACCTGAGCGAAATCAAGAAGTTCCCGATCCTCGCGCCGGAAGAGGAATATATGCTGGCCAAGCGCTGGCGCGAGCATGGCGACACCGACGCAGCTGCCAAACTGGTCAATTCGCACCTCCGCCTCGTTGCGAAGATTGCGATGGGCTATCGCGGCTATGGCCTGCCGGTCAGCGAGCTGATCAGCGAGGGCAACATCGGGCTGATGCAGGGCGTCAAGAAGTTCGAGCCCGACCGCGGTTTTCGCGTCGCAACCTATGCCATGTGGTGGATCCGCGCCTCGATCCAGGAATTCATCTTGCGGAGCTGGTCGCTCGTCAAGATGGGCACCACCGCCGCTCAGAAGAAGCTGTTCTTCAACCTGCGCCGGATGAAGAACCAGATCGATGCGTTCGAGGATGGCGATCTGCGCCCCGAGCATGTCACCAAGATCGCAACCGACCTTGGCGTGACCGAGGCCGAGGTTGTCTCGATGAATCGCCGCATGGGCATGGGCGGCGACACCAGCCTCAATGCCCCGCTCAAGGGCGATGAAGGCGGCGACGCTCAGTGGCAGGATTTCCTTGTCAGTTCAGAACCGTTGCAAGACGAAGTTCTCGCCGAGGATGAAGAACGCAAGGTCCGCCATGACCTGCTGCTGCAGGCGATGGCAGGCCTCAACGATCGCGAACGGACGATCCTGAGCGAGCGCCGTCTGTCCGATGAGCCCAAGACGCTCGAGGACTTGTCGCAGGTGTTTGGCGTGAGCCGCGAACGCATTCGCCAGATCGAGGTGCGCGCATTCGAGAAGCTGCAGGCCGGGCTCCTCCGCCTCGCCGGCGATCAGCGGCTGCTGTCGGCGGCCTGATCGTCCGGGTCGCGGGTCGTAGGGTCTCGCGAAGCGCTTGCCTTTGACCGCAAACGGTCCGACCCTCCGTCCGTGAAGAGCGCGTTGCGCCTCACGGCGACTCGCGCCCGCAAACCGGACGAAGGAGAGTCGCATGCCCGGAGAACCCACCCAAGGTAGCAGAGTCGTGGCGCTGGTCGGACCGGCCGGCGCCGGCAAGACCAGCCTCGCCGAGGCATTGCTGTTCGCCGCTGGCACAATCGACCGGCAGGGTACCAACGGTGCGACCATTGGCGACGCCAGCCCCGAGGCGCGTGCACGGGGCGGCTCGACCGAGCTCAACCTGCTCCATTTCGACTACCTCGGCCAGTCGTTCGGCATCATCGACGCGCCCGGCTCGGTCGGCTTTGCCGCCGATGGTGCGCGGGCGATCGCGGTCGCCGACATGGCGATCGTCGTGGTCGATCCCGATCCCGCCCGCGCCGCTCTCGCCGCTCCGGCGCTTCGCATGCTCGACGAGCAAGGGATCCCACACTTCCTGTTCGTCAATCGCATCGACCAGGCGCATGGCCGCATCCGCGACCTGCTCGAGGCGCTTCAGCCGATGAGCGTCTCGCCGCTAATCGCTCGGCAAATCCCGATTCGTGAGGGGGACAAAGTCACCGGCTTCATTGATGTCGCCCTGGAACGCGCGTTTCACTACGAACCGGGCAAGGCGTCGACCCGCATCGCCATCCCCGGCGACATCGCCCCGCGCGAGGCCGAGGCGCGCACTCAATTGCTCGAACAGTTGGCCGACCACGACGATGCGCTGCTTGAGGCTTTGCTGTCCGACCAGCAGCCCGAAGCCGCGACGATCTTCGCCGATCTCGCCCGCGAAACCGGCGACAATCTCGGCGTGTCGGTGTTGTTCGGCTCGGCGACGAGCGGCTGGGGCATCCGCCGCTTGCTGAAAGCGCTGCGCCACGAAGCCCCCTCGCCGGCCCAGACCGCGCGCCGGCTCGATGTCATTGCTCCCTCGCTGTTTACCTTCAAGGTCAGCCACGGCGGCGCGGTTGGGCGGCTCGCGCTGGCCCGCATCCTCGGCCGCGACATCGCCGAGGGGGCGGAGCTCAACACCGCGTCGGGCGGCCGCGCCCGGCTCGGCGCGCTGTTCCATGTCCAGGGTGAGAAGACGGCCAAGACTGCGCAGGGCCGCTGCGGCGATCTGGTTGCGGTGGCGAAGCTCGACGGGGTCAAGGGCGGCGACTGGTTGTCGACCGGAGTGCTTCCACCATCGGTGTATGTCGAACAGCCCGCCCGCAATTGCGCGCTGGCGATCGAGCCGGTCGACCGCAAGGACGACGTCAAGCTCTCGACTGCGCTTGCCCGGCTGGTGGAAGAAGATAGTAGCCTCACGATCGAGCAGGACGGCCATGAGATGCGGCTGCGCGGGGTCAATGACGAGCATCTCAAAACTGTCCTCGCCCGTCTCAAGCGCCGCTATGGCGTCGAGGTGAAATCGCGTCCGCCGAGCATCGGCTATCGCGAATCGATCCGCCGCAGCGTGACCCAGCACGGGCGCCACAAGAAGCAATCGGGTGGTCACGGTCAGTTCGGCGATGTCGTCATCGAAATCGCGCCGCTCGCCCGCGGCGAAGGCTTTCGCTTCGCCGAGAAGATCAGCGGTGGCGCCATCCCCAAGCAGTGGATCCCGGCGGTCGAGCATGGCGTGCGTGAGGCACTGGTGCGCGGGCCGCTCGGCTTCACCGTCGTCGATGTCGCGGTCACTTTGACCGACGGCAGCTATCACAGCGTCGATTCGAGCGAACTCGCCTTCCGTACCGCCGGAAGAATTGCGATGAGTGGCGCGCTCGCGCAGGCCGCTGCGCACTTGCTCGAGCCGGTCCAGCGGCTGACCATCGTCACGCCCGGCGCCTCGACCAGCAAGGCCAGCTCGGCGGTCGCCAGTCGGCGCGGGCAGATGCTCGGCATGGCCCCCCGCGACGGCTGGGATGGCTGGGACCGCATCGACGCGCTGATCCCCGAGAGCGAGCTCGACGGGCTCGAAGCGGAACTACGCTCGCTCAGCCACGGGCTGGCGACCTATGAGGCAGCGTTCGATCATCTGGCGGAGCTGAACGGTCCATTGGCGGAAAAGGTGGTCAGGGACCGGGTGACTGAGCCGGTCTAGGCCAACCCCTTCACCACTCCAATCGGGGCCCACCCTCCCAGCCCGTTACGCGCCGCGAAATCGGTCGGGAATGGCGCGTCGGCATGGATCCCGCCGCTGACGAACAGGCAGTGTAACCCCTGCTGCGCCGCGCCCAACACATCGGTCGGCAGGCCATCGCCGACTGCCATCACAGTCTCGCGCGGCGGGTTGCCGGCGAGCGCCAGCGCATGATCATAGATCGCCGGGAAGGGCTTGCCGTACCAGCGGGCTTCGCCGCCGAGCGCCTCATAGCCATCGGCCAGTGCCCCCGCGCAGACTTCGGCCACGCTGTCATGAATCACCACCCGGTCGGGGTTGAGGCAGTGAAGCCTGACGCCGCGCGCCGCCATCTCCGCCAATTCGGCTGCATAGTCCGCGACCGCGAGTCGCTCGTCGTCGAGCCCGGTACAGCAGAGGTCGCGAAAACTCGCGTCGACGAAACGCAATCCCGCCGCCTTCATCTCCCGCCGATCGAACCGCGTCCCGAGAAATCCGACCGGCTCGCCCAATGCCAGCAGCGCGTCGATCCCGGCCTGCCCGCCCGTTGAAATGCCCTGATAGGAGGATCGCGGCAGGCCAAGCTGGTCGAGCTGCGCCTGCACCGTAGTGGCCGTGCGCGGGGCGTTGGTGATCAGTATCGTCCGGCGCCCTTCTCCCGCCCAGCGCAAAAGCCTCGCCGCCGATCCGGGCAGCAGCCGGAACCCGTCATGAACCACGCCCCACAGGTCGCACAGGATGGTGGTGTAATGCGGATCGAGCGCATCGAGATCGAAGCCTTGGTCGGTCATCCGCGCGCCCTAGCCGCTGCTTCGCGCAGCGGAAAGCTTGACGCCCGGCGCCGCAACCGCTTCGTTCGCGCCGTTCAACGGACAAGGATCTCGAGTGGCCAATAAACTGACGCGCTTCATTCTGTTCGCGCTTGTACTCGGGATCATCGCCGGCTGGGCGACCAACAGCGCGATCGACGACGGCACCCCCGCCGCCGCCGCACAGCTCAAGCAAATCGCCGGCTATTTCTCGATCGTCACGGCGCTGTTCCTGCGTCTGATCAAGATGGTCATCGCGCCGCTGGTCTTTTCGACCTTAGTCGTTGGCATTGCCCACATGGGCGACACCGCCGCGCTTGGCCGGGTCGCGTCGCGCGCGCTCGGCTGGTTCATCTTCGCCAGCCTGATCTCGCTCTCGCTCGGACTCATCCTCGTCAACCTGCTCCAGCCCGGCGTGGGGCTTGACCTGCCCCTGCCCCCGCCAGAGGCCGCCAGCGGCATTGCCACCGCGACCTTCAACCTCAAGGATTTCATCAGCCACCTCGTCCCGGCCTCAATCGTCGAGGCGATGGCAACCAACGAAATCCTGCCCATCGTCATCTTCTCGATGTTCTTCGGCGTTGCGATCACCGCCGTCGGCGAGCGCGCGCAGCCGCTGGTGCGCGGGATCGAGGGGCTGGTGCAGGTCATGCTGCAGGTCACTAACTATGTCATGCGCGCCGCCCCGTTCGCGGTGTTCGCGGCGGTTGCCAGCGCGATCGTCGAGCAGGGCCCGACCGTATTGTTCAGCCTCGGCCGGTTCGTCGGTAGCTTTTACTTCGGGCTGGCCCTGCTGTGGCTAATCCTGTTCGGGATCGCCTTCCTCGTCGCCGGCAAGCGCGCCCGCGACCTCGCCCGCTATATTCGCGATCCGATCGTGCTGGCCTTCTCGACCGCGTCGTCCGAAGCTGCCTATCCGCGCACGCTGGAAGCGCTCGAGCGGTTCGGCGTCCCCCCGCGCATCGCCAGCTTCGTCCTGCCGCTGGGCTATTCGTTCAACCTCGACGGGTCGATGATGTACATGACCTTCGCGTCGATCTTCATCGCCCAGGCCTATGGCATCGACCTCAGCATCGGCCAGGAAATCACCATGCTGCTGGTGCTGATGATCACGTCGAAAGGCATGGCCGGCGTGCCCCGCGCCAGCTTGGTTGTCATCGCCGCGACGCTGTCGATGTTCCATATTCCAGAGGCCGGGCTGCTACTTATCCTGGCGGTCGACCATTTTCTCGACATGGGCCGCTCGGCGACGAATGTCGTCGGCAATGCCGTCGCCGCGGTGGTGGTCGCGCGGTGGGAAGGCAGTCTCGATCCCGAGCGGCCAGCGGACATCGAGCCGCCCCACGCCCCGAGCCATCGATCGCCGTTGCCGCCCGGGGCAGAGGCACATCCGGAGCCGGGGGCTTAGGAAAAGGGCTCGTCGATCGACTTGGGCGGCGTGCTGAACCACTTAGGACCGTCGGCGGTCATGTGGAAGCAATCCTCCAGGCGAATGCCGAACTTGCCGGGAATGT
>NZ_JANMWY010000013.1:0-6310 GCF_031380695.1 Sphingomonas sp.
GTTGAAGTCGCCCGAGGGTTTGCGGATTTCGAGGAACTCCTCAATCTCGGGATGCGAGACGTCGAGGTAGCAGGCAGCCGAACCGCGGCGCAGCGAGCCCTGGCTGATCGCGAGGGTCAGCGAATCCATCACGCGGACGAACGGGATGATGCCGCTGGTCTTGCCGTTGAGGCCGACCGGCTCGCCGATGCCGCGGACGTTGCCCCAGTAGGTGCCGATGCCGCCGCCCTTCGACGCCAGCCAGACATTCTCGTTCCACGTGTCGACGATCCCGTTGAGGCTGTCCGAGACACTGTTGAGATAGCAGCTGATCGGCAGGCCGCGGCCGGTGCCGCCGTTCGACAGGACGGGGGTAGCGGGCATGAACCACAGCTTCGAGATATAGTCATAGACGCGCTGGGCGTGGTCCTGATCGTCGGCATAGGCCGAGGCGACGCGGGCGAAGAGATCCTGATAGGATTCGCCGGGTAGCAGGTAGCGGTCCCTGAGCGTCTCCTTGCCGAAGTCGGTCAGCAGCGCGTCGCGGCTCGAATCGGTGACGACGGCGAAGGCGCGGCGGTCGATGGTGTGGCTGTCGCGAGTGGGCGCGCTGGTGACGTCGCTCGAGTCGACCGTGCTGCTGCCTGCAAAATCCATCACCGACTCCTGTTCGTCGCGGAGCACCGTGGCGACCGCTTGTTCTTCTAATGTTCGACTCGCGCTCATCGCGTCAGCCTACGCTCTTTTGCCGCGCCGCGGGCCTTTTTCTGGACGCCGTCCCCGATATCCACAGGGCACGGCCGGCCGCCTGCTGAATATAGGTATATTCAGCCCCAACCACTAGGTGTTGAGCAGGACCCCCGTCGCTACACAAGGGATAGTGTTTCAATCCGACCCGCGACGCAAGTGGGATTTTCATCGAATGGTAAAAAAGATGAAGCTCAGTGGCGCGAATGCGACAAAGCGAGGGCGCGGCGGAAGGCCGCTTCCTCTGCCGCGAAGAAGCCGCCCTTGCCCGGCGCGGGCTGATCGGCCAGGCCGGTGACGTAATAGGCGATGCCGGTGCCGCTCGCCCGGTCGATCCACAGGCCCGAGCGCAGGCCATAGGCTTCGCCGGCATGGCCGACCCGCGCGATGCCGTCACCGCCGGGATCGTCGCCGCAACCGGGACGGCGGGTAGCGAGGGTCTGCGTGGCCAGGCCGTAGCGGCAGGCGAAGCCGTGATCGGTGTCGCCGTTGCGGCCGTCATGGATCCACACGGGGGTGAGCATCGTTTCGACCGACGCCGGCTCGAGGATGCGCACCCCGTCGAGCGTGCCGCCGGCGAGCAGCATCCGCCCGATCCGGGCGAGGCCGCGGGGTGAAATGCGCAGGCCGCCCTGGGGGGCAAACAGCGCGCCGTTTTCGCCCGCCCGCCAGCGCGACAGGTCGCACGGGCCGGCTGTGGGCGGCGACACCGGACAGGCGGGGCGCTGGCCATGGAGATCGTCCTTGCGCGGTTTGCCGTCGGCCCCGTCGAGCTCGACCGCCCGAGCCAGCGCCGCGTCGCTGCATGTCGGCCAGTTGAAGCAGGCGTCGAGTTTCAGCGGATCGAGCACGAGGCGCTTCATCAGCATGTCAAACCGCTCCCCGGTGGCGCGCTCCATCACCGAGGCGATGATCGGGAAGTTCATGTTGGCGTAGACATAGAAGGTGTCGCCGGGGCCGTGCTTAGGGTCCCACGAGCGCGTGTCGGCCATTGCCGCGCGGACGCTGCCGTCGAGCGGCAGGACGTAATTGTCGCCCTGGTCGCGGACCGAGGCAGTGTGCGACAGCAGCATCCGCAGGGTCACCGGGCGGTCGGGAAAGGCCGGGTTGCGCAGCGCCCAGCCGAGCTTCGCCAAGACGTCCTCGTCGAGCGAAACTCGCCCCTCCTCGACCAGCCGCATCACCCCGATCGCGACGACCAGCTTGCTGACCGAGGCGACTCGGACCGGATCGTCAGGCGTGACCAGCCGCCCGGAGGCCGGGTCGGCGAGGCCGACCGAGCGGGCGCCGGTCTCGCCAGCGCGATCGAACGCCACCTCGACCTCGGCGCGGACATGGTCGCGCGGCTGCATCGTGGCGCAACCGGCGAGTAGCAGGGCGGCAGACAAGGCGAGGCGCATCGGTCGATCCTTCGCGGCAACGAATATGCTACGCGCGCCCGCCGCGCCAGCGCTGGACTCGACCGGCAAATCGTTGCCTATTGCCGACTCCGATTCAAACAGGAGAAAAGTAATGATGAAGACAATAGTGGCCATCGCGGCCCTGCTGGCGACGTCGACGGCCTTGGCACAGATGAACTCGACTGACCTCAAATGGGGTCCGGCTCCGGCCGTATTCCCCAAGGGCGCGCGAATGGCGGTGCTGGCCGGCGACCCTGGCAAAAGCGGTACGTTCGCGATCCGTCTGCGCATGCCGGCCGGTTATGTGATTGCTGCGCACAGTCATCCGGCCGATGAACTGGTCACGGTCATTTCGGGCAATTTCTTGCTCGGCATGGGCGACAAGCTCGATCGCGCGAAGGTGGCGACGCTGCGCGCTGGCGGGTTTGCCAAGGCCCCCGCAGGCATGAATCATTATGGCTTCACGCGGACTGGCACCGTCGTCCAGATCGTCGCCGAGGGACCGTTCGCGATGACCTATGTCAACCCGGCGGACGATCCGAGCGCGAAGCATTGATCGGTTGAGGCGCCGGCGCCATCACGCGTAGCGCAGCCTTGCGGATCGTATAGGTCAGCGGCGGGGCGAGGCGCTCGGTCTCGCCGTCGATCGCCACGGTGACGTGGCTGCGGCGGCTTTCGACGCGCAGCTGCTCGACCGCATCGAGGCGGATCATGTCGTCGTCGCGGGTGCGGCCGATCAGCGCGCGGGCGGCGACCGCGAACAGGCCCCAGCGGCCTTTCTTGCGCAGGACCAGCACGCACAGCTTGCCGTCCTTCAGCGACTTGCGGTCGCCGGGGCGGGGCAAAGCGACGTCATAATCATTGTTGCCGACGAACAAGAGCGGGGTTTCGATCGCCAGGCGGTCGCCGTCGGCGCAGATGGTGATGCGGGCGTGGCGGAAGCGGACGAGGGTGCGCAGCGCGGCGATCGCCATCGCCGACTTCTTCGACCGGCCGAGGCGCTTTTGCTGGGCATCGCGATCGACCACCATCAGCGGGTAGAGGCCAAGCGCGCTGTTATTGACGAACATGCGGCCGTTGAGGTCGGCCAGGTCGATCCGCCGCTCATGACCCGCGCCGATTACGGCCGCCGCTTCGGTCAGGTCGAACGGGATGCCGAGGTCGCGGGCGAGGTGGTTGAGCGTACCGAGCGGGAGAATGCCCATCACGCTGTCGCTGTCGGCGATGGCGCCGGCGACCGCGCTTTGGGTGCCATCGCCGCCGCCGGCGATGATCAGCGGGGCCTTGGCGGCGACCGCTTCCTTGGCGCGGCGCGCGACGCCGGGTCCGTCGAGCAGCTCGACCTCGCCATCGATCCCGGCCGCCCGCAGTGCCGCCCCGACCTTGGCGCCGATCTCACGGTCGCCCTTGGCGGTCCCGCCGCTCTGGTTGATGAGGATGATCGCGTCGGTCACGCGACGCTCAACCGCTCATCCGCGCTTAAGGTCCGTCGGCGCGCGTTCAGCCCGCGGCCTTCTTCGCGTCGCACTCGCCGAGGCGGTTGGCGTCGAGGTGCATCTTCATCGTCATCGGCCCCTTCCCGGCGGCACCACTCTCGGTCTTGCTGTCCATCGCCATGTGATAGCTGTCGGGGGAATAGCTGCCGGTCATCGCCATGACCTGGCTGACCGCGCTGCCTTGGCCTTCTCCGGTGCAGCGCATGACCATGTCGATCTTGCCCCCGCCCATGGTGAAATGGTCGTAGCGGCAGCGGTCGGAGTTGCCGTTGAACATCTCCGCCGTCGGCTTCTTCGCCTGTTCGGGCGTGAGGCAGGTTTCGAACGTGCGGCCCTTGGCGTTCATGCTTTTGATCCGGGCGGCGGCCTCGGGCGGCATGCCCGGCACGGCCATCTCGTCGATCGAAACGGTCGTCGCCCACTTGCCCGGACGAACGAAGCTCTCCGCCCCGCCGGCCGCCGCGATCTTGTTGGCGACGTCGGCCCGCGACGCGTTGCGCGCCTCGATCGACGGCGAGCGGTTGCACGCCGCCAGCAGTGCCAGCGCCACGACAGTCAGTCCAGTCCGCATGTCTATCTCCCTGAGCGGCGCGCGTCGTGCACCATATCCGGCTTCGACCCCGATGCAATCCGGCGGGTCATCGCGGCGGGCACCGGCCCGTGCCGGGGCCGGTGACGGCGCGGCCGGGGCGGGCGGGGGTCATTTCACCGTCGAGCAATACCGGCTGCCCGTTGACCAGCACGTCGCGCATGCCGACCGCGAACTGCTGCGGCTTGTCATAGGTGGCGGTGTCGGCGATTTTTGCCGGGTCGAAGATGGCGAGGTCGGCGTGCATGCCGGGGCGGATCAGGCCGCGATCCATGATGCCGAGGTTCGACGCCGGCAGGCTGGTCAGCTTGCGCACCGCCTCGGCCAGCGACAGGCGTTTCTCGTCGCGGGCATATTTGCCGAGCAGGCGAGCGAAGGTGCCGTACGTGCGCGGGTGAACGCTCGACAGCAGGAATTTGCCGCGCGGTGCCTGTGAGGCGGAATCGCTGCCGAACGACATCCACGGCAGGGCGGTCTGGCGCGCGACATTGTCCTCGCTCATCAGGAAGTAAGCGGTGCCGACGCGGGTGCCGTCCTCGATCACCAGGTCGATGGCGGCGTCTTCCGGGCTGGTCCCGCGCGCCTTCGCTACCTGGGCGAGCGTCATGCCGGTATATTTCTTGAGCGCCGGATTCTTGAACTGGAGGAACAGGACCTTGTCGGGGCTGCCGGCCTGGAAATAGAGGCTGTCCCAGCCGACCGGGCGGAGCTTCATCTCGGCGACGACCTTCTTGCGCAGCGCGGGGTCGAGCAGGCGCTCGCGCCATTGCTCATAGCCCCCGGCGCGGACCCACGGCGGCATCGCCGCGTCGAGCCCGGTCGCCCCGGCGGTGTAGGTGTACATATCGGCGGTGATGCGGATCCCCTGTGCTCGGGCAGCCTCGATCCGGTCGATCATCGGCTTTTGCTTGTCCCAATTGCCGGTGCCGGCCTGTTTCATATGATAGATTTCAGCCGGGCCGCCAGAGGCGCGGGCGATAGCGATCAGCTCGTCGGTCGCCTCGAGCACATGGTCGCTCTCGTTGCGCATGTGGCTGATGTACATGCCGCCGCACTGGGCCGATGCGGTTGCCAGCGCGATCAGCTCGGGCGTCTCGGCGAAGGTGGCGGGGGCATAGATCAACGACGAGCCAACCCCCATTGCGCCCTCGTTCATGGCTGCGCGGACGAGGTTCTGCATTTCGCCGAGCTGGACCGGGGTCGGGTCGACATCGTCCTCGCCCACCACAAAAGTGCGGACCTGGCTGGCGCCGACGAAGCTGGCGACGTTGGGGGCGATGCCCTTCTTCTCGAGGAAGTCCCAATAGCCGCGCAGGCTGCGCCAGGTGATTGGGAATTTGATATCGCCCTGCTGCTCCTGCGCGTTGGCGATCATCTTGTCGTTGTAGGGGCCTTCGCTGTCGCCCTCGCCCATGACTTCGAGCGTGACGCCCTGACGGATGTCGCTTTCGCTCGCGCCGTCCTCGACCAGCGATTCATTGGCCCAGCTGAGCATGTTGACGAAGCCGGGGGCGACGGCGAGCCCGGTCGCGTCGATCGTCCGCGTGGTGGTGCCGTCGAGATGCGGCGCGACCGCGACGATGCGGTCGCCGCTGATGCCGACGTCGCCAGTGAACGGCTGGCCGCCGCTGCCGTCGACGATCGTGCCGCCACGAACGATGAGGTCGAATTGCTGCGCAGTCTGGGACGGGGCTTGCGGCGGGGGTGGAACGCTGGCGCACGAGGCCAAAAGGAAAGTGAGCGAAGGCCATAAAGCGCGCATGAACGATCCCCTGTCGACGCCCGCGTTGCGTGGGCGGGGCGGGGGCACCATATGCCGCTGCGATGGCAATTCAAATCCGTACTTCACTGGCCGAACCCGAAGCGGACGCGGCCTTCGTTCCGCACCGCCCGCAGCGCCCCGACAAGGCTGAGGGGGGGCGGAAATTCGTGCTGGCCGCCGACTATGAACCGGCCGGGGACCAGCCGGCGGCGATCGCCGAGCTGACCGAGGCGGCGCTGGCCGGGGAACAGGATCAGGTCCTGCTGGGCGTGACCGGGTCGGGCAAGACCTTCACCATGGCCAAGGTGATCGAGACGCTGCAGCGGCCGGCGCTGAT
>NZ_JANMWY010000100.1:0-5503 GCF_031380695.1 Sphingomonas sp.
GGGGATGCGGCGCTGGCAGGCGAGTTCGATGAAGTGGGCGCCCTTCTGCGCGCTTTCGGAGAAGAGGATGCCGTTGTTGGCGAGGATCGCGACCGGTATCCCCCAAATATGGGCGAAGCCGCAGACGAGGCTTGCGCCGTAGAGCGATTTGAATTCGTGGAACTCGGATCCGTCAACGAGGCGGGCGATGATTTCGTGCACGTCATAGGGGGCGCGGACGTCCTCGGGGATGAGGCTGTAGAGTTCATCGGAGTCGAAGCGCGGCGGGCGCGGTTCCGTGAGCTCGATCCCGGCCCCCGTCTCGCTGCCGAGATGCGAGACGATGTCGCGGACGATGGTCAGGGCGTGCTCGTCATTCTCGGCGAGGTGATCGACCACGCCCGACTTGCGCGCATGGAGGTCGCCGCCGCCGAGCTCCTCGGCACTGATGATCTCGCCGGTTGCGGCTTTCACCAGCGGCGGGCCGGCGAGGAAAATCGTGCCCTGTTCGCGGACGATGACGCTTTCGTCCGACATCGCCGGGACATAGGCGCCGCCGGCGGTGCAGCTGCCCATGACGCAGGCGATCTGGGGGATGCCCTTGGCCGACATTTGCGCCTGATTGTAGAAGATGCGGCCGAAGTGATCGCGGTCGGGGAAGACCTCGGCCTGGTGCGGCAAGTTGGCGCCGCCGGAGTCGACCAGATAGACGCACGGCAGGCGGTTGGCCTCGGCGATCTCCTGCGCGCGCAGATGCTTCTTGACCGTCAGCGGGTAGTAGGTGCCGCCCTTCACCGTGGCATCGTTGCAGACGATCATTACCTGGCGGCCGGACACGCGGCCGATGCCGGCGATCACTCCCGCGCCCGGCACCTCACCGTCGTAAAGATCGTTGGCGGCGAGCTGGCCGATTTCGAGGAACGGCGAGCCGGGGTCGAGCAGCCGTTCGACGCGGTCGCGGGGAAGCAGTTTGCCGCGCGCGGTGTGGCGGTCGCGCGCTTTTTCGGTGCCACCGAGCGCGGCGGTAGCGACGTCGGCGCGGAGGCGTGCCGCCAGCGCGCGGTTGTGGGTAGCGCGGGCTTGAGCTTCGGGACTGGAAAGGTCGATCGCAGACGTCAGTCGTTGGCCGCTCATCGACTGGCGCCATCGGCGAAGGACAGGCGATATTCCGGGCCGGCCGGGGTTTGCTCGCCGACTCCGACGAGCGCCGCGCCGTCGAGCCAGGCATAGCGTTCATCGCCACAGCCGATGATGGCATGAACCTTGATGGCATGGCTGCCAGCGTGCAACTGCTCGCCCCGACCGAACGCCGCCAATGCCTCGGGGGTGCCGGTCAATTCGCCGGTGTAGGCGAGCGTCATGAAGGCATCGTCGTCGGTGTGGAGCGTGAGGCGGACGTCGATCGCGAGGCTGTCGTCGGCGCGGCGGACGAACCAGTCCTCGCCGCCGAGCACGGTCGCGGCGACGCGCTCGCCCTCGAGTCGGCCGCCGCCGATGAACGCCACGCCGCGATGGCCGTCCGGGCCGGGGCGATCGGCAGGGTTTCGTCGAAATCGACCTCGAGAGTCAGGGTGGCGAAGGGGGTCAAGACCAGCTTCCGATCAGCGCGGCGAGCCCCGCACCCGACAGCGATGGCCAACCGACATGCTTGCCGCGCGAGGCCATGAGCGAGAATGTTCCGACGACGAGCCAGAACCCGCCGAGCACCGCCTTGAGGCCGCCCGCCACGCCTGGCCACGCCACGACAACCGCGTTCGAAAGCATGAAAATGCTGGTCAGATGCCAGGCCGATCGCAATACGCTTCGGCTCCGGCGGTTGGCCATCACGCCCTCATTCATCGCCAGCAGCGGTTTGAGGAGACGCTGTTCACCCGCCCCCGAATGTATGACGGCAGTGATCGTCATCAACGCGGCACTAATCCAATACCAGATCATGACCCCGCCCCGATCAATTCCCGCCCGATCAGCATTCGCCGGATCTCGTTGGTCCCGGCGCCGATGTCGAGCAGCTTGGCGTCGCGCAGGAAGCGTTCGACCGGCCAGTCTTTCGTATAGCCCGCGCCGCCGAGCGCCTGGATTGCTTCGCCGGCGACCTTGAACGCGGATTCGCTCGCCAGGAGGATCGCGCCGGCGGCGTCGAAGCGGGTCGTCTTCCCGGCGTCGCAATTCTTGGCCACCGCATAGACATAGGCGCGGGCGGAGTTGAGCGCGACGTACATGTCGGCGATCTTGCCCTGCATCAGCTGGAATCCGCCGATTGCCGTCCCGAACTGCTTGCGCTCGCGAACGAAGGGGATGACGACGTCGAGGCACGCCTGCATGATACCGAGCTGGATCCCGGCGAGGACGGTGCGTTCGTAATCCAGCCCGCTCATCAACACGCCCACGCCGCCATTTTCGGGGCCCATGACCTGTTCGTCGGCGACGAAGCAATCTTCGAAAACCAACTCCGACGTGGGCGAGCCGCGCATGCCCATCTTGTCGATCTTCTGGCCGATCGAGAAGCCGGCCATGCCCTTTTCGATCAGGAACGTGGTGATGCCGCGGCTGGGCTTGTCACCCGCCCCGCCGGTCTTGGCATAGACCACGAGGACGTCGGCATAGGCGCCGTTGGTGATCCAGAATTTGGTGCCGTTGAGGCGATAGCCGCCAGCGACCTTCTCGGCGCGCAGCTTCATCGAGACAACGTCGGAGCCCGCCCCGGCCTCACTCATCGCCAGCGCTCCGACATGCTCGCCGCTGATCAGCCTGGGGAGATAGGCGCGCTTCTGCTCGGCATTGGCCCAGCGGCGGATCTGATTGACGCACAGGTTTGAGTGGGCGCCGTAACTAAGGCCCACCGAGGCCGAGGCCCGGGCAACCTCTTCCTGCGCGACGACATGCTCGAGATAGCCAAGCCCGAGTCCGCCCCATTCCTCCTCGACCGTGATCCCGTGCAGGCCGAGCGCGCCCATCTGTGGCCACAGCTCGATCGGGAAGCGGTCGGCGGCGTCGATCTCGGCGGCCAACGGGGCAACCTTGTCGGTCGCGAAGCGCTGGGTCGAATCGCGGATCGTGTCGGCCATTTCGCCAAGGTTAAAGTCGAAGTCCGTCGCGGACATTAGTTTCTCCTGTAAGCAACCCGGCTAGCAGAGCGCAAAGCATTTGAACAAGCTTTGCGAGAAGCTTATGTGCGGTGCAACAATCACCCAGGAGTGCTGCCCCTTGGCCACCGACCCGATCGTCATCCTCTCGACCGCACGCACGCCGATGGGCGCGATGCAGGGATGTCTAGCCGATGCGAGCGCAACTGACTTGGGCGCGACTGCGGTGCGCGCGGCGGTCGAGCGGGCGGGCGTCGACAGCGCCAAGATCGATCGCATCTACATGGGCTGCGTCCTCCCCGCCGGGCTCGGCCAGGCCCCGGCGCGACAGGCGGCGATCAAGGCCGGGCTGCCCAAGTCGGTCCAGGCGACGACCGTCAACAAGGTGTGCGGATCGGGCATGCAGACGGTGATCATGGGGGCTGAGGCGCTGATGGCGGGGAACGCCGACCTGATCGTGGCAGGAGGCATGGAGTCGATGACCAACGCGCCCTATTTGCTCAAGAAGCACCGCGCCGGCGCGCGGATCGGCCATGACGTCGCATATGACCATATGTTCCTCGACGGGCTTGAGGATGCCTATGAAGCGGGCCGCGCGATGGGCAGCTTCGCCCAAGCAACCGCCGACGACTATCAGCTAACGCGCGAGAATATGGACGAATTCACGCTCGCGTCGCTTACCCGTGCCAAGGCGGCAATCGATAGCGGGGCGTTCAAGACCGAGATCGTCGCGGTGACGATGAAAGGCCGCAAGGGCGACGTGTCGGTCGATACCGACGAGGCGCCGAGCCGCGCCATGCCCGACAAGATTCCGACGCTGAAACCCGCCTTCGCCAAGGATGGTACGATCACTGCGGCGACGTCGTCGTCGATCTCCGACGGTGCGGCGGCGGTCGTGCTGATGCGCGAGAGCGATGCGACCGCGCAGGGCCTGACGCCGGTCGCGCGGATCGTCGCCACTGCCGCCCACGCGCGCGAGCCGAGTGAATTCACCATCGCCCCGGTCGGCGCAATCGAGAAATTGCTGAAGAAGGCCGGCTGGAGCGTCGGCGACGTCGATCTGTGGGAAGTGAACGAGGCGTTCGCCTGCGTCGCGATGTTCGCGATGAAGGACCTCGGCATCCCGCACGACAAGATCAACGTCAACGGCGGCGCGACCGCACTCGGCCACCCGATCGGCGCGAGCGGCACGCGGATCCTGGTGACGCTGGTCAACGCACTCAAGAACCAGGGCAAGACCCGCGGCGTCGCGAGCCTGTGCATCGGCGGCGGCGAGGCGACGGCGATGGCGGTGGAGCTGGTTTAGCCGCACCGATCATTCCCCGTGCGAAATGGATTCGCAACCCGGGTCAAGCGATGATAACCATCCCCTCGCCAACCAATCGCAGGGGAGAAGATCGATGCGCTTGCTGACCCTTTCCATCGCCGTGATCGCACTGGCCGCGTGCCAGAAGACCACGACCACGACGACCACGACGAACGAGGCCGCCAACACGACCGATATCAATGTCGTCGACGCCAACATGACCAATGCCAGCGCCCCGGCGGCGGCGCTGACGACGCTCAATGAAACCTCATGGGAGTTCAACCAGAAGGGCAAGGACGTGCAAGAGTCGGTCGACGCGACCGGCAAGTATATCACTGTGTCGGGCAAGGAGCATATCGACCATGGCACCGCCGTCATGAAGGACGGGAAGGGCTGCCACACCAGCGCGATGAACAAGGACGGCGAGGTCTGCTGGACCGACCCGCTGATCGCCGAGGGTGGCAGCGGCGTCACGGTCAGTGACAAGGGCGAGAAGTTACCGATCAAGCGGATCGCATACGTGCCGCACACGATGTAATGCTCGCGGCGGCCGGTGCCATGTGGGCGCTGGCCGCTGACGGGTTTCAGCGAGGTGGTATGGCTCGGTAAGGCATCATGCCTGCTCTCAAGCACGCACCGATAAGCGTCTAATTTGTTATTGATCGTTACATGGTTAACTAACGTAAATTCTGTTATTTCGCTCGCTCCACCCAAGAGGGAGAGAGTCGATGCGGATGGCAATCGGAACAGTGGCGGCGATGGTGTTAATCGCGAGCAGCGCGGCGCTGGCCAAACCCATGCACAAAATGGCGCACCATGCGGCGTTCCAGCTCAACGCGACCAGCTGGACATTTACCGACAAGAACGGCGACATGCAGGAGTCGATCGGGCCCAAGGGCGATTATGTCACGCACTCCGGCGCCAAGCATGTCGACCATGGCACGGCCGTGATGAAGGGCGGCAAGGCCTGCTTCACCAGCGCGATGACCAAGGACGGCGAGAATTGCTGGACTACCAAGCCGACCGCAATCGGTGCGACGATGGCGACGGTCAACGACAAGGGCGACAAGCTTGACGTCACGCGGGTGAAGTACACGCCGCCAAAGATGTGATCGTCGCTCCAGTGTCGGCAGGG
>NZ_JANMWY010000195.1:0-3992 GCF_031380695.1 Sphingomonas sp.
CCCGCGGTTGTGATAATAGATCGGGTCGTTGAGCCACACCGGCGTCTTGGCATGAACCTCCGCCGCCGGCACGAACGGCGTGTAGGCGAAGCCGGGATCGGTCAGCTTCACGAAATTCGCCGCGCTGCCGTCCTGGTCGCCCGCGAACCCGGCATTGATCGCCCCGCCCTTAACGCCGCCCTTGCGCTGGTACGGAGTGTCGGCTCGGCTGCGATAGGCACACGGCTGCTGCCACGCGCACTCCTTGTAGCGGATGACGTCGGCGGTGTGGTTGGCGATGATGTCCATATAGACTTTCATCCCGCGTGCGTGCGCTGCGTCGACCATCGCCTTGAAGTCGGCGTTGCTCCCGAGATGAGGATCGACCCGGGTGAAGTCGGTGATCCAGTAACCGTGATAGCCCGCCGTCTCCGCCCCGGGCGCGCCCTGCACCGGCTTGTTGACGAACACCGGCGACAGCCATACCGCCGTCGCGCCGAGCGATTGGATATAGGGCAGCCGCCTGGTCAGCCCCTTGAGGTCGCCACCATGATAGAACCCCTTGTGCGTGGGATCGAACCCGGTCGTCAGCCGCCCGCCCTTCAGACCGCCGCGATCATTGCGCGCATCGCCATTCTCGAACCGGTCCGGCAACAGGAAATAGATCACCTCGTCCTGCGGCAGCCGCGCGCGAGAATCGGCGACCGGTGCCGTGGCCAGCGCCGCTGCGGCTAGGAGGATTGCCGGTATAATCATGCCGCGAGCGCCGCGCCGTGGCGTGCCAGAAATTGCTCGTGCGTCGGCATCTGCATCGCCTCGCGCTGCATCAGCGCCTCCCAGGTTTCCATATAGCTTTTCAAATCGTCTGGCTCGATCGCGTCGACCAGCGGGTGGTGACGCTGCGGTATTACTCCCTGCCCGACCAATACCTGCAACCAGCCGACCTCGGTGAATAGATCGTCCGCAGCGCGGAAGATATGGCCCGCCTCGCGGAACAGCTCGATCTTGTGCGCCAGGCTGTCGGGTACCGGCATCGCCGCGCAGTGCCGCCAGAAGGGCGTGTCGTCACGCTCGGTCGCCTTGTAATGAAGTACCAGGAAATCGCGGATCGCGTCATATTCGAGCGTGGTCTGGCGATTATATTCATCCGCGACCCGCGCCGATCCGTCGCGCTCCGGCATCATCTTGAGCAGCCGCGACAGGCCCGACTGGATAAGGTGGATGCTGGTCGATTCGAGCGGCTCCATAAACCCCGAGGCGAGCCCCAATGCGATGACGTTGCGATTCCAGAATTTGCGGCGCTTGCCCGTCGTGAACCGCAGCATTCGCGGCTCGGCCTGCGGCGCCCCGTCGAGGTTGGCGAGCAGCGTGTCGCGCACTTCCTCCTCGCTGGTGAAGGCGTCGCAATGGACATAGCCGTTGCCGATGCGATGCTGCAGCGGGATGCGCCATTGCCAGCCGGCGGCGCGCGCCGTCGATCGCGTATAGGGGGTCAGCCCGCCGCCGCTGGCGCAGGGCACCGCCATCGCCCGGTTGCACGGCAGGAAATTCGACCAGTCGTCGTAGCCGGTCGCCAGCGCGCCCTCGATCAGCAGCCCGCGAAACCCCGAGCAGTCGATGAACAAATCGCCCGCGACCATCCGCCCGTCTTCGATCGTCAGGCCGGTGACGTCGCCGCCTTCGCCGTCGCGAGTCACGGTTCCGATCCGCCCTTCGACCCGCATCACCCCGCGCGCTTCGGCGAAGCGGCGCAGGAAGGCGGCGTAGAGCATCGCGTCGAAATGGAACGCATAGGGCATTGGCGGGACGACATCGGTCGTCTTGAGCGGGCCACGCTGCATCCGGCCCGCGCGCGCGGCGATCTCGTTGAGTGAATAATGGCCGAGTTCCTCCGCCAATCCGAGCGAGCGCGCGCGGCGCCAGTAATGCTGGAACGGGACGATGCCGATATCGCGGCCCACTTCGCCGAACGCGTGCATGTAACGCGATCCCAAGTGGTGCCAGTCGACGAATTCGATGCCCAGCTTGTAGGTCGCCTGAGTCTCGCGGACGAAGGTGTCTTCGTCGATCCCCAGCGCCTGATTATAGAGGTTGATCTGCGGGATCGTCGCCTCGCCCACCCCGACCGTCCCGATCTCGTCGGACTCGACCAGAGTCACGCGAGTGCCGCTGTGGACGAACGACGACAGAATCGCCGCCGCCATCCATCCGGCGGTGCCGCCGCCGGCAATGACGATATGGCTTGGGCGACAGTCCTGATTCACTGATCTTCCTGACCGCTCAAAACGCGGAGGGGGCGGCACGCGGCCGCCCCCTGACGTTGATCAGAACTTGTACGCAAGGCCGAGGTAATAGTCGCGGCCATAGTGCTGATAATCGCGAACCAGGCGCGGATCGTTACCGTCATAGGTGACGAACGGGCGGTCGGTCAGGTTCTTCGCCTGCAGCAGGACCGAAAGCCCCTGAAGCATGGTGCCCTTCTGGAATTCATACCCGATTTGCGCATCGAGAATGCCTTCCGCCTTCGACGTGCGATATTCCGGGTTGGCCGACAGGCCGGCGATCTCAGCCAGGAACTTCGAGCGATAGCGATAGCTCACCCGCGCCTGGAACCCGCTCTTCTCGAAATAGGCTTCCGCGGTGCCGACCCACTTCGACTGGCCCGGGATGGTGATCGCACTCGGGCTATTGGCGTAGCGTACCCGGCTCTTCACATGGCTGATGCTGGTGAAGATGCCGAGCCCGTCGAGCGCCGAGGTGAAGTTGCTGAATGGCAGCGACAGCGTTGCTTCCTGGCCCAGGATATAGCCTCGTCCGGTATTCGCCGGAAGCGACAGGCGACCCAGGGTCGTGCCGATCTGACTGCGGATGCTGGCCGGCAGGTTGGCAGCGAGCGAGGCGAAGTCATAGGTGGTCGAGTTGTTGGGATCGACGAACTTCGTCAGCTTCTTGTAATAACCGCTCAAGGCGACGTAGCCCGACTTGGCGAAATAATGCTCGAGCGAACCGTCGACGTTGAACGAGCGGTACGGCTGGAGCGCCGGGTTGCCGCCGGAGGAACTGAAGGCGCTGTTGGCCGCCGTCGTCCCCGACAGCTTGCTGAAGTCGATGCCGACATTCTGAGTCACCCGCTCCTGGTCGAGGCGCGGACGGATCATCGTCTTCGATACGCCGGTCTTCAGAAACGTATTGTGCGCAATGTTGAACGACAGCGCCAGACTGGGCAGCACATCGGTGTAGCTGGAACTGCCCTTGGCCGGTGCAAGCACCACCGTCGGCACGCCGGCGATGGTCTGCAGGCTGGCGATCCGACCGGTCGACGTCTGCTTGGTGTGCACCACCTGCACGCCGAGCGCGCCGGTCACCGGCACCGCGCCGAGATCGGCATCGATGTTGACCTGGGCATAGCCGGTCAGCACCTTTTCAGTGACATTGTAATCGCGCGCCAGCGAGTCCGGACGATTGTCGAACTCGGCATTATAGGCGTTGGCGTAGAGATAGTTCGGGTTCAGCGCGATCATCCGCGGCACGCCGAGATAGGCCAGCGGCACCGTGCCGACGACCGCCGCCGCCGGGATCGGCGCCGAGGTAATCTGGCCGCTGGTCAGCGTGCAGCTCGGGTTGGCGTCCTTCGGGCACAGGAAGAAGCTCTTGTAGAGCGCATCCTTCGAGCGACGTGAGTAATTCGCGCCGACTTCCCAGCTCTTCAACCCGCCACCCAATTCGCCGCCGAGGCTGGCCCGGAGCGCCTTGAGGTCGTCCTTGAACCGCGGCTGGTTGAGGAAGCCCGACTGGACCACCGTCTGCGTCCCGTTATAGCCCCACCCGCGCGGGTCGGTCAGGACCAAATTGGCGGGATTGCCGTAATCGAGCGTCGGGACGATATCGAACGTCCCGTTGGGGTTCGCCGTGATGCGGATGATGTCCTTGACACCCGACTGGTTGTAGCCGGTGCCGCTGTAATTCTCGAGCAGGAAGTCGGTCCGCTTGGCCCGTGACCAGCTGCCGTCGAC
>NZ_JANMWY010000182.1:0-5564 GCF_031380695.1 Sphingomonas sp.
CAGCCGACTCAAGGAATATCACGTCACCACCTTCCAGGCGGAGGACGAGATCGCCGCGATCTGCGCCGCCATCGGCGCATCTTACGCCGGTCAGCTCGGTGTGACCTCCTCGTCCGGTCCCGGCATCGCGCTGAAGGGCGAAGCCATGGGCCTCGCCTTCATGACCGAGCTCCCGCTGGTTATCGTCAATTCGCAGCGCGGCGGTCCCTCGACCGGGCTGCCGACCAAGACCGAGCAGTCCGACCTCTACCAGGCAGTTTACGGCCGCAATGGCGATGCGCCGATTCCGGTCATCGCCGCCCGCTCGCCGTCCGATGCGTTCGACTGCGCGATCGAGGCATGCCGCATCGCCGTGCGCTACATGACCCCCGTAATCCTCCTTACCGACGGCTATATCGCAAACGCCGCCGAGCCGTGGAAAGTCCCCGACATGGCCGGGTACGAGCCCTTCCCGGTGACCTTCCACACCGATCAACCGCCCGAAGGCGAAGGGGTCATGCCCTATGCCCGCAACGCCGAACTCGCGCGCCCGTGGATCGTCCCCGGTACCCCCGGCCTCGAACATCGCATCGGCGGAATCGAGAAGCAGCCGGGCACGGGCAACATCGACTATTCGGCCGAGGCCCATGCCGAAATGACCGCCATCCGCGCCGCCAAAGTGGCCGGCATCGCCGACTCCATCCCCGACCAAGAGCTTGCGCTAGGCAACCCGACCGGCACGCTCGTCGTCGTCGGCTGGGGTTCGACCTATGGCCCGATCCATCAGGCCGTCCGCCGTGCCCGGGCGAACGGTCACGACGTCGCCCACATCCACCTCCGCCACATCGCGCCGATGCCGAAAAATTTGTCTGTCCTACTCAACGGCTTTGCGCATATCCTCGTCCCCGAGATGAACAGCGGCCAACTCAAGACGATCCTGCGCGACACCTTCCTGGTCGACGCGAAGCCGCTCAACAAGGTCAGCGGCCAGCCCTTCACCATCGCGGAAATTCAGGCCGCGATCGAAGGGATGATCGCGTGATCCCGCACCCCCATGGCCAGTGTGAAGTTCGTGAAGATCGGCGCGCCGGGAGTGGTCCGACCGTTAACTTACCGCCATCAGCTTGTTCAGCTTCACCGATCGGTCACGGATCCGTTTTCAGGTGTACTTTAGTGAACTTTCGAGTGTCCAGGCGATGAAACAGATCAACCCCGTCCCCCTGATCATGATGCTCGCGCTGATCCTGCTGCTGCTCTATTATCTCCACGGAATTCGTTGATGAACGAAATTGCCAAAATCGTCCCGACCACCGCTAAGGACTGGGCCTCCGATCAGGAAGTGCGCTGGTGCCCCGGCTGCGGCGACTATGCGGTGCTCAAGGCCGTGCAGCGGACCATGCCCGACTTGGGCACGGCGCGCGAGAACACCGTGTTCGTCAGCGGCATCGGCTGTTCCAGCCGCTTTCCCTATTACATGGCGAGCTACGGCTTCCACACCATCCACGGCCGCGCCTGCGCCGTCGCCACTGGTGTAAAGCTCGCCAATCCGGCGCTCGACGTGTGGATCATTACCGGCGATGGCGACGCGCTGTCGATCGGCGGCAACCACACGATGCACCTGCTGCGCCGCAATCTCGACTGCCAGCTGCTCTTGTTCAACAACGAGATTTACGGCCTGACCAAGGGCCAATATTCGCCGACCAGCCGGATCGGCACGCGCGGCCCGTCGACCCCGTTCGGATCGGTCGACCGCCCCGCCACCCCGTGCAGCTTCGCGCTGGGCAGCGGCGCGCGCTTCATCGCCCGCGCCGTCGACGTGCACAAGGCACTGCCCGACGTGCTCAAGGCCGCCCACGCCTATAAGGGCGCCAGCTTCGTCGAGATTTTCCAGAATTGCGTGGTCTATAACGACGACGTCTTCGCCCCCTTCACCGCCAAGGAATTCGCCGCCGACCGCCAGCTTTGGCTCAAGGCGGGCGAGAAGATGCTGTTCGCGAACGGCACTAGGGGCCAGTCGTTCGACCGCGACAAGATGGTCCTGACCATCGTCGACGTCGGCGACGAAAGCATCCTGACCCACGACCCGAAGAACCGCACGCTCGCCCAACTGCTCATCGAAATGCCCGCCACCGCCGGCTTCCCGGTCGCGCTCGGCGTCATCTACGAAGACCCCGCGACGACCTTCGAAAGCGCCGTCCTCGAACAGAATGAAGCGGTCAGCAAAGGCAAGAAGGTCGACCTGCAGGCGCTCGTCGCCAAGGGTCAGAGCTGGCAGGTGGAGAAGGAACCGAGGGTCGAGTGACCGCCCTCCACTGGTTCCGCCAGGACCTGCGCCTCGCCGACAACGCCGCATTGCTCGCTGCAGCCGAGCAGGGTCCGACCGCCTGTCTCTACATCCTCGACGACGACACGCCCGGCGATTGGCGGATCGGGGGCGCGAAGCGGTGGTGGCTGCACCATAGCCTCGCCAGCCTGGCCCGTTCGCTCGATGCCATCGGTGGCCGCATCATCCTCCGCCGCGGCCCCGCCGCCGCCACCGTGACGCAAGTCGCGGACGAACTAGCCGTGACCAGCATTCACGCTACCCGCCTCGCCGAACCGTGGTGGCGGAAAGCGGATGAGGTGCTCGGCGACCGGCTTACCCTCTACGACGGCGATACGCTCGTTCCATCGGACCACATCACCACTGGCAGCGGCACCCCGTTCAAAGTCTATGGTCCCTTCTATCGCGCCCTGACCGAACACCTCCCGCCGCCCGAACCGCTGCCAGCGCCGAAGCGGATCGAACCCGCGAAAACCATTAAGAGCGACAGGCTCGAAGACTGGAACCTGCTTCCCAACCATCCCGACTGGGCAACCGGCTTCACCGACTGGCAACCCGGCGAGCAAGGCGCCGCCGCCAACTTCGCCGCCTTCGCCGACCATGCCGCCGCCTACGCCACCGCTCGCGACCTGCCGTCGGAGGAGGGCACCAGCCGCCTCTCGCCCCACCTCCACCACGGCGAGATAAGCGCCCGCCAAGTCTGGCACGGCCTCGCCGACGCCAAGTTTCGCAAGGAGCTGGCGTGGCGTGATTTCGCCCGTTCGGCGCTGCTCGCCCAACCCGGTCTCACCAGTAAAGCCACGCGGGCCGAAGTGCCTTGGCGTAGCGGCAAGGCCGCCGACGCCGACTTTGGCGCCTGGACGCAGGGACGCACCGGCTACCCGATCGTCGATGCCGGGATGCGCCAGATGTGGGCGACCGGCTGGATGCACAACCGCGTCCGTATGATCGCCGCCAGTTTCCTGGTGAAGCATCTTCTGATCGACTGGCGGCGCGGCGCGGCATGGTATTGGGACACGCTGGTCGATGCCGATCTCGCCAACAACAGCCTCAATTGGCAGTGGATTGCCGGCACCGGCAGCGACAGCTCGCCGTTCGGGCGGATCATGGCGCCGCTGTCTCAATCAGCCAAGTTCAACGCTGCCGATTACATCCGCCGCTGGGTGACCGAGCTGGCCGATCTCTCCGATGCCGACATCCATGATCCCGTGTTCCGCCCGGCTGGCTACCCGCCGCCACTGATTGGCCACCGCGAGGGTCGCGAACGGGCGCTTTCCGCTCTTGCCACCTTGCGCCATGGCTAGCAAAGCAACCGGCATGGCGTCGCGCGGACAGCATCTCTTCAGCGCGGATCGGCGCTTTGCTACCGGCGGCGGCCTGCTTGGCCTCGCCGCTCCGGCGTTCGATCGCGTGCTCGATCAACTCCACGAAGGGCTCCGCACCGGCGGGTTCCACGCCATCCTGCCCGACGGTGCCCGCCGCGAGATCGGCTTCCACGCCCCGGGTCCAGTCGCCACCGTCACCCTCCACAGCTGGATGTCGCTGGTACGCCTCGCCACCTCGGGCAGCGTCGGCTGGTACAAGGCGTGGGAGCACGGCGAATGGTCGTCGCTCGACCTGGTTGCCTTGTTTGAATTGTTCGCGGCCAACGCCGTTACCCTCGGCGACGCCGCCCGCGCCAAGGGTGCGGCGCGCTGGGTCAACGCGCTGGTCCACCGCCTGCGCGACAACGCCCCGGGGCAGGCGCGCGACAATATCGCCGCCCACTACGACCTCGGCAACGACTTCTATGCAGCATGGCTGGATGAGGGGATGACGTACAGCAGCGCCCACTTCCTTCGCTCACCGATGGAAGGTGTCGGATCGCACGAGGCGATCGAACCGGCGATGCTGCTCGAGCAGGCCCAGTCGTATAAAATCTCCCTCCTCCTCGACCGGCTTTCCCTCGCCCCCGGCTCCCGCTTGCTCGAAATCGGTTGCGGCTGGGGCAGTCTCGCCATCGCCGCCGCCCGGCGCGGCGCGATCGTCACCGGCCTGACGCTGTCGACCGAACAAAAGGCCTGGGCTGAGGCGCGCGTCGCCGAGGCCGGTCTGACCGACCGCATTACCATCCGCCTTCAGGATTACCGCGCCGTCACCGGCGAATATGACGCCATCGCCTCGGCCGAGATGGTCGAGGCGGTCGGGCAGCGCTGGTGGCCGGTCTACCTCGACACGATCGCCCGCGCGCTCCGCCCCGGCGGCCGCGCCGCGCTGCAATATATCAGCATCGATCACCGCCTGTTCGCCCGCTACTCCGCCAGCGCCGACTTCATCCAGGCGTATATCTTCCCCGGTGGGATGCTGGTCGACGAACCGAGTTTCGAAGCGTTGGCGCGGGGCCGCGGCCTGTCGTGGGACGGCCGCGACGGCTTCGGCGCACATTATGCCGAGACGCTCCGGCTATGGCGCGCCCGCTACGACGCCGCCGTCCAGCGTGGAGCGCTCGCGGGCTTCGACGACCGCTTCCACCGCCTATGGCGCTATTATCTGATGTATTGCGAGGGCGGGTTCAAAGGCCGCTGCATCGACGTCGCGCAGGTCACGATGGTCAAGGGCTAAGCGTCGATGTGCAGTCTGTCGCCGCTCACCGCGTCGCTGTTCAATCGCTCGACAATCGCGCGGGCGACGACCTCGGGCGGCTTGAGGCTGTCCGGCTCCTCGCCCGGGAACGCCAGCGCCCGCATCCGGGTACGGGTCGCGCCGGGGTCGATGATGTGGGTCCGGATCCGACCCGAATGCGCATTTTCGTCGGCATAGGCGCCGAGCAAGGTCTCCAGCGCTGCCTTCGACGCGCCATAGGCTCCCCAGAAGGCACGCGGGGTCGCCGCGACCGAGCTGGTCAGCGCCACGACGTCGGCCCGCTCGGCTCGCCGCAGCAGCGGGTCGAACGCCGCGATCAGCGCCTGGTTGGCGAGCAGGTTGAGCTGGATCAGTCGGGCAAACTCGGCCCCGTCGATATGCTCGACCGGGGTCAGCGAGCCGAGCATCGCGGCGTTGAGGACGAGCGCGTCGAGCGCCGACCAGCGCCCGGCAATCGCCTCTGCCAGCTTGCCGATCGCCGCGCCGTCGGCAAGGTCGAGCGGGGCGATCGTCGCGCTGCCGCCGGCCGCGTGGATGCGGTCTTCGACCTCCTCCAGTCCCGACGACGTCCGCGCGACGAGGATGACATGCGCTCCCGCAGCAGCGAGCGCCTCGGCGGTGGCGGCACCGATGCCGCGAC
>NZ_JANMWY010000190.1:0-5899 GCF_031380695.1 Sphingomonas sp.
GGCATCTGGGCGATCGGCGACGTCATCCCCGGCCCGATGCTCGCCCACAAGGCCGAGGACGAGGGCATTGCCTGCGCCGAAAACATCGCCGGCGGCACCGGCATCGTCAATCACGACGTCATCCCGAGCGTGGTCTACACCATGCCCGAAATCGCCGGCGTCGGCCTGACCGAGGAGCAGGCGCGCGAAAAGACCGAGATCAAGGTCGGCAAATTCCCCTTCGCCGCCAACAGCCGGGCCAAGACCAACCGCGACACCGACGGCTTCGTGAAAATCATCGCCGACGCCAAGTCCGATCGCGTGCTCGGCGTATGGATCATCTCGTCACTGGCCGGCACACTGATCGCCGAAGCCTGCATCGCCATGGAGTTCGGCGCGACGAGCGAGGACATCGCCTACACCTGCCACGCCCACCCGACCCACGCCGAGGCGTTGAAGGAAGCAGCGATGGCGGTGCAGGGCAAGCCGATCCACATGTGAGGCGCGTGCGTTGAGCTTGACCCGAACCCACGTCCGCACGTCGCTGCGGAAGTACCATATCTGGCTCGGCTGGCTGATCGGCGTGCCGATGCTGTTCTGGACGCTGAGCGGCGTCGTGATGGTATGGAAACCGATCGACGAGGTGCGCGGATCGAAGCTGCTGGCCGATCCCGCGCCGATCGCGCTCGCCACGCGGGCGGTTGCGCCTGTGGTCCCCGGCAGCTTCACTAGCCTGACCCTCGAACCACGCGCCGATGGTCCACGCTGGGTGATCAAGTCGGTCGGCGGCAGCCGTCTCGCCGACCCCGCCACCGGCCGGTTCCTGCCTGCACTGACCGCCGCCGGCGCCTCGCGTGAAGTCAGGTCGCGCTATCGCGGTTCAGCGACCATTGCCTCGGTCACGCACACCGACCCCGCCCACGCCCCGCTCGACCTGCGCCGCGACATCGCCAGCTGGCAGGTGACGATGAGCGACGGCACGCATTTCTATGTCGATGCGGAAAGCGGCGCGATCGTCGCCACGCGGACGCGCTTCTGGCGCTTCTATGACTGGATGTGGGGGCTCCACATCATGGACCTGCAGGGTCGCGCGGACACCCACAACCCATGGATCGTCGGCTTCGGCATCCTCACCCTTGTGACGACCGTCCTCGCTCTCGTACTGCTCCCGCTGACGGGGCGACGGCGGCGCAAGCGCTGACCCGTTAGGCCGTGAGGGGCTCGACTGGTGGTTCGCTCCGCTCCGCCAGGTCGCGCTGAAAATAGCCGATGTCGATCCATTGGCCGAGCTTGTGGCCGGGCGCCCGGATCGTTCCGGCGAGGCAGTAGCCAAGCGCCTGGTGCAGCGCGACGCTGGACGTATTGGGTAGCGAGATGCTGGCGATGGCGGTGACGAACCCGGCTCGAGTGAGATCGTCGATCAGCGCCTCCATCAACGCCCGCGCTACGCCGCGCCGCTGCGCCGCCGGGGCGACATAGACGCCGGTCTCGACCGACCAGCGATAGGCCGAACGCGTGCGGAAGCAGCCGCTGCTGGCATAGCCGAGCAGCACGCCCGCCTCCTCCGCCACCAGCCACGGATAGGCGATCCCGTCGCCCGCCATGCGCCGCGCGACCTCCGTCGCGTCGGGAGCGACTTCCTCGAACGTCGCCGTGCTGGTCGCGACATAGGGGGCGTAAATGGCGGCGATCGCGGCGGCGTCGCTGGCCACCGCGCGCCTGATCGTCAGCACCTCATGACCAGAGCAGGCGCGCGATCATCGCCATCAATCCGGGCTTGGCGCCGTCTGCCTGCGGAGTTGCGGCAACCGGCCCGCATTCCAGGCAGCGCGCCTGGATCGACGGGCCGGACATGATCTGCTGCACTTCGGCCAGCGCGCGCTGCAGCTGCGACGCGGGTGAAGGTGCCAGCGCGGCGAACGCGTCGGTCGTCCCGGCACCGTCCTCGTCATCGCCCGAAAATATGTCCATCAACCCGTCGCGCAACGTGCCCGGTCGTTCGAGGTAGCGCACCCCGCGCTCGTCGCCGAGCTTGGCCAGCTCGGCCGCCTTGGCCACCGCCGCATCCATGTTGCCGAAGCCGTCGACCAGCCCGATCTGATGCGCCGTCCCGCCGTCCCACACCCGGCCTTGGGCGATCTTGTCGACGTCCGCCGGGCCCTTGTGCCGTGCCGCGCCGACGATCGCGAGAAAACGCCGGTAGATCGAGTCCACGCCTGCCTGGATCAGCTGCCCGGCTTCGGGCGAGGGGCCGTGAAACAGATCCGGCTCGCCCGACAGCGGGGTCGTGCGGATGCCGTCGGCGCCGACGCCGAGCTTCTGCAATGTTCCCTGGAAGCTGGGCAAGATCCCGAACACGCCGATCGATCCGGTGATGGTCGACGGCTCCGCATAAATATAGTCGGCCGGGGTCGTGACCCAGTAGCCGCCCGACGCGGCGACGCTGCCCATCGACACGACGATCGGCAGCTTGCGCTCCTTTGCCGCGAGCAACGCCTGGCGAATGCGCTCGCCCGCGGTGACTGAACCGCCCGGCGAATCGATCCGCACGACCAGCGCCTTCAGTCCCTTGTCTGCAATGCCCTTGCGGATGGCGTTGGCGATGCTGTCGCCACCGGCGGTGCCGAGCGGCGCCTTGCCGTCGACGATCATGCCGGCGATGGTGACGATGCCGATCGGACCGCGCGGGTTGCGATCGACGGTCGCGCGGACATAGCTGTCGAGGCGGATGGTGCGATAGCCGCCCCGGGCCTTGCCGTCCTCGCCCCCGATGCTGGCGAGCTTGCGTTCGAACAATCGCCGGTCGCCGACCTGGTCGACCAGCCCGGCATTGCGCGCGGCCAGCGCCAGATCGCCCCCGGCGGCCGCGACCGCGCCGGGCTGATCCTTCAGATAGGCATCGACCTTGGCCTGAGGTCGCGCCTTCGTCACGTCGTCGCGCCAATTGGCCAGCAGGACATCGCCGAGCGACTGCGCCGCCGCCTTCGCCTCGGGCGACATGTCGTTGCGGATAAAGGGCTCGACCGCCGACTTGTAGGTGCCGACCCGATAGACGTTCGCCGTCACCCCGAGCTTGTCAAGCAATCCCTTGTAATAGAGGTTCTGCGACCCCGGACCGGTGATCGCGACCGTGCCGAGCGGGTTGAGCCAGATCTCGCTGGCGTGGCTCGCCAGTTGATAGCCGTCGTCGGTGTAGCCGGTGGCGTAGGCCAGCACCGGTTTGCCGGCCGCCTTGACCCGGCCGACCGCCGCACCGAGTTCGCCGACCGCCGCCTGCCCGCCGCCGAGGAAGCCGTCGAGGTCGAGCGCAACCGCCTTGACCCGGTCGTCGGTCCGCGCGGCGTCGAGGGCCTGGACCATTTCGCGCAGGGAATATTCACGGATGCGACCGCCCTGGCCGGACAGGAGCGCAGTCGCGCTCGGCTTGGACGGCTGTTCGACCAGCGACCCGTTGAGCGCCAGGTCGAGCACGCCGTCGCGTACCGCCGGCGGCTTGATCGACAGCGCCGCATAGATGCCACCGAAGAATAATAGCAGCAGAAGCAGGACGAGCATGTCCTTGACCCCGACCAGCAGCTTCCAGATTGCCCGCACCAGACGCATGATCGACCCTTCGCAAAACGTGCTGCGCTGCTAACCCAGCAGCGGCAGGAATGCGAGGGGGGACGGCGGCTTGCGCAGGCGGCGGCGCTCACCCAAGGAACGCGCGTGCACGATTCACCCCGCCTTGATGAACTGCGCGCCATGCTGACGCTCGCTTGGCCGCTAGTGCTCGCCAACCTCACCCAGCAGGCGATCCAGGCAACCGACGTGCTGATGATGGGACGGCTCGGGGCGGCGCAGCTGGCGGGGGCGATCCTCGCGCTCAACCTGACCTTCACCTTCAACCTGTTGCTGCTCGGCCTGCTCACCGCCTCGTCGCCAATGATGGCGCTTGCGCTCGGACAGCGGTCGAACGCGGTGCGCGACGTGCGGCGGACCTTCCGCGCCGGGCTGTGGCTGCTGCTGCTGGCGATGCCGCCCTATTGGCTGCTGCTGTGGCACGTCGGCGCGATCATGCGGGCGTTCGGGCAGAGCGCGGAGCTGGCGGATATCGGCCAGACCTTCCTGCGCGCCTATATGTGGAGCACCGCGCCGTGGCTGCTGTTCCAGCTGCTGCGCAATTTCGTCGCCGCGCTCGAACGGCCGCAGAGCGTGCTGTGGCTCAGCGTCGCCGGGATCGCGCTCAATGCATTGCTCAGCTGGAGCCTGATCTTCGGTCATTTCGGGGTGCCCGCGATGGGGATCGTCGGCGGCGGCATCGGCAGCTCGCTTAGCTGGCTGGCGATGTCCGGCGCCTTGGCACTGGTCGTGCGCACCAACCGCCGGTTCCGCCGCTTTCACCTGTTCGGACGCTTCTGGCGATTCGATGGCGAGCGCGTGACAGCGATGGTGCGGCTCGGCTGGCCGATCGGGCTGACGATGGCGCTGGAAATGGGTGTGTTCGCGCTCGCCGCCTATTTCATGGGCTGGATCGGTGCGCCAGCGGTGGCGGCGCATGCCGTGGCACTGCAGATCGCGGCGCTGACCTTCATGGTGCCATTGGGTCTGGGGCAGGCGGCGACGGTTCGGGTCGGGCTGGCGCTAGGTCGCGGGGATCAGCGCGGCGTGTCCCGCGCGGGCTGGACCGCATGGTGGCTCGGCGTAAGCTTCATGGGGCTGATGGCGCTGGCGATGTGGCTCGCGCCGCAGTGGCTGGTGACGCTGTTCCTGACCGATATTCCCGCCAACACTCTGGTCATCGCGCTTGCGGTGAGCTTCCTCAAGGTAGCTGCGGCGTTCCAGCTGGTCGATGCCGCCCAGGTCATCGGCGCGGGCATGCTGCGCGGGTTGCATGACACGCGCTGGCCGCTGCTGTTCGCGCTGTTCGGCTATTGGGGGGTTGGGCTCGGCATCGGCGCGTGGCTTGCCTTTTCGCGCGACTGGCAGGGCGTCGGCATCTGGACCGGGCTGGCGAGCGGATTGGCAGTTGTCGCGCTGCTCATGCTGTGGCGCTGGACGCGGCGGGAGGCGCTTGGCCTCGTCACCGCGTCCACGCCGGTCAGGCTTCGATGATCACGGCGCTGCCGGTGCTGGTCAGGTTGAACAGTTTCGCGGCGAACTCCATCGGCAGGCGGATGCAGCCGTGCGACGCCGGATAGCCGGGCAGATGACCGCCGTGCAGCGCGACGCCATATTGGTTGAGCCGCTGCATGTAGGGCATTGGCGCATCATCATATTTCTGCGAACGATGAACCCTTTCCTTCGCCAGGATCGGGAAGGTACCAGTGGGTGTTTCATGGTCGGTCTTGCCGCTCGACACCGTCGACACGCCAATGAGTTCATCGCCGCGATAGACGAAGGCGAGCTGATCCGAGAGGCTGATGATGATCTTGGTCGGGCCGGTCGCGGGGATGTCCCGGGCCCAGCGATATTGGCCGGCAGCCAGCGCATCGACGCCGAACCGGTCGGCCATGTCGGCGCGCGCTACCGCCGCATCGGCATCGCTGGCAGTGGTAACCGCCTGGTCCGCTGCGGACGCCGACGCGTTTTCGGCCAACGATTCTTCGGAGGCCATCGCCGCCAGCGGGTCGGTCGGGGCGTCCTGAGCGATGCACAAAGTGCTGACGCTCGCCAGCAACGTGAACGCACCCAGGATGCGCGTAAAACGCGCTTCGTTCATCGCCAATGTCCTTCGTTTGGGGCCATTTTTTCGAACGGCGAACCTCTAATGCACAACGCGCGCTTGACGCTTTTGTGCCGCCGACCCATATGAGCGTCGGCGCTGGCACTCCCATCCGGTGAGTGCCAAATCGCAAACGTTCAACCATTAAAGGGAAATCAGGAAGATGGGTTTCAGGCCGCTTCATGACCGAGTCCTCGTCCGTCGGACAGAGGCAGA
>NZ_JANMWY010000198.1:0-5840 GCF_031380695.1 Sphingomonas sp.
GTCAGCAAGAAAGCCGCGGTCGCCTATGGCGGCATCATCGTCTCGCGCGGCGGGGTCGAAATCGCCCACGACGCAGCCGCCGTCCACGCTCACATGATCCTCCCCGAAATTGCCATCACCGTCGACCTCGGTCTCGGCACCCGCACCGGGCGCGCCGTCGGGGTCGATCTCGGCCCCGGCTACATCAAGGAAAATGTGCAGACGTCATGATCGATCCCGACGACACCGCCGCGCTGCTCATCCAGGCGCTGCCCTTCATCCGCCGCTACACCGGCAAGACGATCGTGGTGAAGGTCGGCGGCCTGCCGATGACCGATCCCGACCGCGCGCGTAGCCTCGCCAAGGACGTGCTGCTGCTCCACTCGGTCGGGATCCGCCCGGTGCTGGTCCACGGCGGCGGTCCCCAGATCGACGAGCAGATGAAGCGCAACGGCCTCGTCCCCGAGTTCCGCAACGGGCTGCGCGTAACCGATGCCGAGACGCTCGACATTGTCAGGATGGTGCTGGTCGGCAAGATCAACCGCGAGCTGGTCGGCGCGGTCAACGCGCTCGAGCCGCTGGCGATCGGCGTGGCCGGCGAGGACGGCCGCCTGCTCGAGGCCGAACCGCTCGACCCCGCGCTCGGCTTCGTCGGCACGGTCACGCAGGTCCGCGCCCGCCTGCTCCACGCCTTGCTCGACGACGGGCTCATCCCGATCGTCTCGACCGTCGGCGCCGGGATCGACGGCCAGCCCTACAACGTCAACGCCGACGACGCCGCCCGCGCCATCGCCGTCGCCATGCAGGCCGAAAAGATCATCTATCTGACCGGCGCACCCGGCCTGCTCGCCGACCCGGCCGATCCCGCCAGCCTGATCGCCGAACTCACCGCCGCCGACGCCCGCCGCCGTATCGCCGACGCCTCGGTCACCGGCGGCATGATCCCCAAGCTGACCAGCTGCGTCGAGGCGGTCGAGGGCGGGGTCGGCAGCGCCGTCATGCTCGACGGCTGCGCCGAACATTCGCTGCTGATCGAACTCTTCACCGAGAAGGGTGAGGGGACGATGGTGTTCGTGCCCCCGGCCAACGGCGACGCGATCGCGCGATGAGCAAGGCCCAGCGCCAGCGTCTGATCGCCGACTGGCTGCGCGAGCAGCGGGTCGGCAGCCAGGACGAACTGGTCGCGCGGCTGGGCCTGGCCGGGATCGTCGCCACCCAGGCGACGGTATCGCGCGACCTCGACGAGCTGGGTGCGGTCAAGCTCAAGCGCGACGGGGCGATCCGCTATGCGCTGCCCGAAGAAATTGATGCGGGCGCGGCGGCGGCGCGGCTCGACCGGCTACTGGCCGAATATGTCACCGCCATCGTCGCTGCGGGCACGCTGCTGGTCCTGCGCACCCCGCCCGGCTCGGCCAATCTGGTCGCCAATGCGATCGATATGGCCGCGCTACCCGAAATCGCGGGAACCATAGCCGGGGATGATACGATCTTCCTGGCACTGGCCGACGGGGTCGGGCCGGGCGCATTCGCCGCCCGGCTTCGCGATCGCCGCGCGGCGGGGTAGGAGAGAGTCATGAAACACGCCGTCACCATCATCGCCGCCGCCACTGCGCTGCTCGCCAGCTGCGATCAGCCCGCACCGACGCCCAAGCCGGTGATCAAGGTCCAGGGCGACGAGCAGCGCCAGCTCGCCGCCGCCAGCGACATGAACCGCGCCATCGCGCTCAAGCGCGCGATCTATGACGGCGGCGCGACCTGCAAGCGCGTCACCGCCACCGGCTTCGTCACCGATTACAAGAATCTGGCGATGTGGCAGGCGCACTGCGACGACGGCAAGGACTGGGCGATCTTCATCGCCGCCAACGGCAGCATCCAGGTGCGGCCATGCGCCGACCTGAAGGAACTCAAGCTGCCCGAGTGCAAGGTGCTGGACGTGAAAAAGGCGGCAGGCACGAAGCCCGCCGCCTGACATCTCACCGCGCGATCAATCGCACTTGTGGGTCTCGCTATAATCGCCGTTGGCGGTCTTCTGCTTGACCGTCGTGCAGCTGCCGACGCGCACTTCCTCGCGCCAGCTGCCGTCGGCGTTGGTCACGCGATTGCCCTTGGGCACGCGCTTGCCGTCACGGATCTCATAATTGAAATTCTTGGGGGTCGCGGCGTCGTTGCCGGTCGACTGGACGGTCGCCCCGGCCGAGCCGGTCAGGATCACGGCTAGCGCCGCACCCGTCACCCACTTTGCCCTCGACATCGACATCACACTTCTCCTCGCTCGCTTCTCTATATAGCGACGAGTGAATGGCGCATGAAGATGAATGGAGCGTCAGATGCGACGAACCGTGGCGCGAACCGCGCAACAGCATCGAAATTCGAGCAAAACCGCGAGGAGCGGAAGGGCTTAGCCTTGACGAGCGCGGTCGGCCAAGCTGCCCCGCAGCTTAACCTTGACGCGCTTTGAAGCGGCGGTTGGTCTTGTTGATGACATAGGTCCGGCCACGGCGGCGAATCACTCGGCAATCGCGATGGCGCGACTTGAGCGACTTCAGGGAATTACGAATCTTCATGGCCGGGGCGCCTGCTAAGTTGATCATGTTGTCGGCTGATGGTCGAAACCTGGCGTCCCCCTAAGGGGGGAGTCGGTTCGCGTCAAGGTTGGGCGCTCGTTCCGGTTGACTCACTTGGATTAACAAAGCAGCTTGGCCGGGCGGCGAGGGGACCTCGGTCGCATATCAGGGGAGTAGCATATGATCAGGAAAACCTTTGCGTTTCTGGCCGCCAGCATGCTGGCTACGCCGGCTCTTGCCGCGCCCATCGACGGCACCTGGGTCGCCGACATCAACTCGGCCCAGCTCAGCACCAAGCCGAAAGTCAGATCGCTCGACCATGGCGTCTATCGCTGCAGCTCCTGCGTGCCCGTATTCGCAATCGCTGCCGACGGCAAATGGCACCCGATCAAGGGCGATCCCTATGTCGACGAAGGCATGGTCAAAGTCGCCGACGCCCACACCGTCATGTTCGGCTACCGTCAGAAGGGCAAATCGGTCAACGCCAGCACCGCGACGATCTCGCCCGATGGCAAGACCATCAACTGGACTCGCAAGAACACCGCCGCCAACGGCGTCGAGACTAATGTCGAGGCGACCGACGTCCGCGCTGCCGCCGGTGCCAAGGGCGCGCACCTAATCTCCGGGTCGTGGCGCAACGGCAAGATCGCCAAGATGGATGCGGCCGCGCTGACCGTCACCTTCGGCCAGGACAAGGGCATGTTCCGCATGTCGGCGCCGACTGGCGAACATTATGAGGCCAAGCTCGGTGGCCCCGCGGTGGCGGTGCTCGGCGATCCCGGCGGCACGAAGGCGGCGATCCGCCAGACCGGCCCGATGACCTGGGTCGAAACCGACACGCGCAAGGGCAAGCTGGTCAGCACCTTCACCATCCACCTCGTCAATCCGACCACGGCCAACATCGTCAGCGTCGATCATGAAGTCGGGACGACCACACGCTACGTCGCGCACAAACAATAGTATCGGTTCGCGCGCGCTGACGGCTTTACGGTCGCGGCGCGCGCGGCTGTCCCGGTGCAAAGCGGTCGCCGAAATAATCGCGTGCGATCCATCGTGGCCGCTTCGGCGCGTCGGCCAGTGCGCGGGCGATGCGCGCGTTGAGCATGCCGTAGCGGGCGAGCGAGCGCCATTCGATCGGCTGCGACAGTTTGTCCGCCGGGCTGTGATAGGTGCGGGCGAGGAAATTTTTCCACGCGACTTCGCCGCCATTGGCATAGCCGGTCATCAGCAGGATCGCCGGCACCCCGCGCCGGACGAAGCGGTAGTGATCGGACCGCACGAAGATCGATTCCTGCGGCATCGGATCGGCCGCCACGCCGATCCCCATCTGTCGCCCCGCTTCGGCCACCGTCCGCGCGATCGTCGAATGATCCGCCCCGAAGGCGATCACATCGGTGAAATCATAGAGCGGCAGTGGCATGTCGAGGTCGACCACCCCGGCGATGCTGGCCAGCGGAACGGGCGGGTGGCTGGCGAGATAGTCGGCGCCGACCAAGCCCTCCTCCTCGCCGGTGTTGGCGATGAACAGGATCGTGCGGGCAGGGGGCTTGCCGCTGGCGACCAGCTCGCGCGCCGCCTCCATCATCGTTGCCACCCCGGCGGCATTGTCGAGCGCGCCGTTGTAGATCGTCTTCCGGCCCGTCTTCTCGTCGGTCTTCATGCCGAGATGGTCGAGATGCGCCATCAGCAGCACATGCTCCCCCGCCAGCGGCCCCGTGCCGGGCAGCTTGCCGATCACTTCGGGACTGAAGAAATCCTCCCAGCTCGATGCGGTGCGCAGCGTCAGTCGGTAGGGCAGGGGGAAGCCGCGCGGCGACCCTGACTTCGCGGCCATGCGCACCGCTGCCAGGCTCTGCGCTGCCCCGACGAACAGCCGTTGCTGCCATTCTTGCGACAGGGTGATCGCCGCGCGCACGCCCATGGTATCGCCGATGGTCTCGCCATCGTGCCAGTCGGTCACCGTCCGCCGTATCGTCGCCGCGACGTCGCCGCGCGGTCCGTCACCCGACAGGATGATCAGCCCGGCCGCGCCACGCGCCGCCGCAGCCTCCTTCTTGGTCGATCGCAGATGCGCGGCGATGTCGCCCGGCAGCTTCGCCGGAACCCCGCCCAGCAGGACGACGATCTTGCCGCGAACGTCGAGCCCGCGATAATCGTCGAACCCGAGCAGCGGCTCGTCAAGCCCATACCCGGCGAATATGAGCTCGCCGTTGATCTCGCGATGGCGCTCGGTCAGGCTCGGCAGCACCGCGACATCGACGCCGGCGCGAAGCGACCCGCCGCCGGTGCCACTCATGCTGGCGACCAGGCTTCCCGGTTCATTGCTCGCGCGGCGCAGCGGCACCTGGCGAAACCATTGCCCGTCGAGCCCGCCCGGTTCCAGTCCCAGCGCGCGAAACTGGCTGGCGACATAGGTCGCCGCGATCTCGTGCCCGCGCGAGCCCGTCAGCCGCCCCTCCAGCCGGTCGTCGGCAAGGAATTCGACCTGGGCGCGGACATAGCGTGCGGCGCTCGCCTCCTCTGCGCTCAAGGGTGGCAACGGCGGTGCCGCCCCGAACAGCGCCAATGCCAGCACGGCGACGGTCAGGCGCGGGATGATCAGCGGGGCTTCCAATCGATCAGCTTGCACTCCCACGCCAGCGCGTCGCTCACGATCTGGTGAATGTCGGCATGGCGCGGCGTCCACTCCAGCGTCTCGACCAGCGCGCGATTGGACGCGACCAGCATCGGCGGATCGCCCGCCCGCCGAGCGCCCAGCACGCGCGGGATCTTGCGCTGGCACACCTCGTCGAGCGCATCGAGCACCTCGATCACCGAATGGCCCGTCCCATAACCGCAGTTGAGCAGCAGGTTCTCGCCCGGCACCGCCGCCAGCCGCGCCAGCGCCGCGACATGCGCCGCCGCCAGGTCCGACACGTGAATATAATCGCGCACGCAGCTGCCGTCCGGCGTCGGATAATCGGTTCCGAACACGTCGACATGGCTCCGCTTGCCCAGCGCCGCCTCGGTCGCGACCTTGATGATGTGGGTCGACGACTTGCCGATCTGGCCCGACCGCAACTGCGGGTCCGCGCCCGACACGTTGAAATAACGCAGCGCGGCATAGTTGAACGGATGCGCCCGCGCCGCGTCGGCCAGCATCTGCTCGGTCATCCACTTCGACGCGCCATATGGATTGATCGGCAACTTGGCGTCGCCCTCCTCGATCGGCAATCGCTCGGGCTCGCCGTAGATCGCGGCGGTCGACGAGAAGACGAAATGCGGCACCCCCGCCGCCACCGCCTCGGCCAGCAGCGC
>NZ_JANMWY010000200.1:0-8123 GCF_031380695.1 Sphingomonas sp.
CTCGCTGGCGGCGAATTTCCGATCCCGGTCGCCCAGGGGGGCGGCACCACCAACGGCGGCGGCAACAGCATCAGCGTCGAATTCAAGCCGTTCGGAGTCAGCCTGTCCTTCACCCCGACCGTCCTGGCCGATGGCGTCATCAACCTGGTTGTCGCGCCCGAAGTCAGTTCGATCGATCGGTCGGCGTCAATCGTCATCAACGGCCTGACCATTCCGGGCCTGCAGACACGGCGGGCCAAGACCACCGTCGAACTACGCGACGGCGAGAGTTTTGCCATGGCCGGGCTGCTGCGCAAGGATTTCCAGGATACGGTTCGCCAGTTCCCGATCCTCGGCTCGATCCCGATCATCGGCTCGCTGTTCCGCTCGACCAATTTCCAGAAGGACGAGACCGAGCTGGTTATCCTGGTCACGCCGCGACTGGTCCGCCCGGTTGCCGCTGGCGCGATGAAGGTGCCGACCGATCGCGCCAAACCGCCGAGCGAGGCCGATTTGTTCCTGCTCGGTCAAACCGACAGCGGGGTCAAGCCCGGGCCGACCCTTAACAAGGGCCCGATCGGCGAGCCCGACACGGCCCGCCCGCCTGCCGCCCGCCCGGCACCCGGCGGCGGCATGGCGCAGGCCAACCCCAACGCGCTGGAAAAGGATTATGGCCATGTCTTCTAGGACGCCTTCCAGGATCATCGCCATCGCCGCGATCGGAAGCCTCGGCGCGCTGCTCGCCGGCTGCACTTCGGTCGACCCGGGCATGGGCGAAGCGCTGAAATATGACATGGTCGCGCAGACCGTGAATCCGGAGCCCGTCTATGCTTCCACCGGTGCCAGGGCGGGATCGAGCGGCGACCACGCCGCGCTGGCGACCGAGCGCTATCGCAAGGGCACCATCAAGGAACTCAAGGTCGAAAGCTCGACCAGCACCAGCAGCTCCGGCAGCGGCAGCAGCGGCAAGTGAGGAGGCGGCAATGCGGAAGGTCTGGGCACGACTGAAGCGGAATAACCGCGGTGCCGTCGCGCCGACCGTGGCGCTGTCCCTCGTCGCGCTGATCGCGACCGGCGGCATCGCCTTCGACTACGCTCATACTGCGGCACTCGATACCGAGCTGCAGGATGCAGCCGACCAGTCCGCCCTCGCGGCTGCAAGTCAGCTCGACGGACAGGCAAACGCGCAAGCCCGTGCGACCGCTGCGGCGCAATCGCTGGTCCGCAATCTGTCGCTGTTCGCGAGCGATAATGCCAGTGCGGTCGGCGACCCACGCAAGGTCGAGGTGGCGACCCTCACTTTCTACCAAAGCTACGATCGGGTGAATGACACGTACGGCACCCTGGCGACCGGCGATACCGATTCGAAAGTGGTAAGGGTCACGATCACGCCGCGGCTCGCAAATTTCGCGCTGACGCCGATCGTCGGCGCTTTCAGCTCCGGACCGCTTCCGGCCGAAGCCGTCGCGTCGCTTGGCACCGCAATCTGCAAGACGCCACCGGTGATGATCTGCAATCCTGCTGAAACGGCGACAAATAAGACTTTCGATGCGAACTCACTGAAGGGGCGCGGCCTGAAATTGGTGTCCGTTGGCGCCGGAAACGGAAGCTGGGCGCCGGGCAATTTCGGCTATCTCAACAATAATGGCGGTTCGAACGGCGTTCCCGGCCTGCAGGAAGGGCTCGGCTGGAGTTCGCCACCGGGCGATTGCACCCCGTCCGGCACGGTCAATACGAAGCCGGGCGGCAATGTCCCTGCGACCGATGCCTTAAACACGCGCTTTGACATCTATGACAGCAATTCGAGCTGCCAGAATGGCGGCGTCTGCCCGTCCTCGATCGACAGCGTCAAGGATCTCGTCCGACCCGCAAATGCTAGTGGGAACAATGCGTGTGCGCTCCAGAACGCGGGGTGGCAATTGTCGTCCAACTACTACGGGAAAAGTGGAATGCTGACGTCGGTGACGCCGCTCGCGACGACGGTCACGCCAACGTCCATGGGACACCCCCGCGATATCTGCCACACGGTCGCCGGCAGCGTTACCGGAAATTGCAGCGCCAATCCGATCGGCGACGGCGCCTGGGACCGTGATGCCTATTTCCGGACCAATTACTTGCGCGGAAATGGGACGCGGTGGAGTTCGGCGAATTGGCAAGCGAATACCGGCCTATCCCCTTCCGTGGCGCCTTCGGCCGCAAACTTCGCTAGCCGTTACAACGTCTACCTATGGGAAATTGCCAACCGCGGCACATCGATCGATGGTGTCACCGTGCTCGGACCGAACCCATCTGGTGCGACGGGCACGACGCTCGTCAGCCATGGCATTCCCGTTTGCTCGCAAGCCCAGACACCTAGCTATGGAACGGGCACGGTGCCCAATCTCAATACTCCGGATCGACGGAGTACCGCGATGGCAGTCGTCAACTGCCAGCAATATTCGGTCAACGGGAGCAGCACGAATGTTCCGGTGCTGAAGTTTGTCGATCTCTTCCTGGTCGAGCCCTCCGTTCAGCGTGATTACAGCGGGCAGGGCGACGTCTATGTCGAAATCATCCGCGAGACGCCGGCGGGCGGCGCGCAGACTGCCGGCCAGGTCGTCCGTCGTGACAAGCCGTTCCTGATCCGATGATCGGAACACGAAACCTTGTCAGCAATTGCCGGGGGGCAGCAGCGGTCGAGATCGCGCTGGTTGCACCATTGCTGCTGGCCATTCTTTGTGGCTCGATTGAACTCGGCAATTATTTTATGAACGAGCACACGCTGGTGACGGGGGTCCGGGACGGCGCGCGCTTCGCTGCCCGTCAAGCATTCGGTCAATACACTGGCTGCGGTGGAACGGCGACCGCCGTACCGACGACGGTGTCGAATAATACCAAGTTGCTTGTTCGCAAGGGGTCGCTCGACTCGAGCGCAAATGACCTCCTCCCGAATTGGACCAGTGGAACGACGACCTTTACCGTAACGATGGTCTGCAACACCACTGCCGGCGGTGTTACGATGAGCGGCATTTATAGCGGGAACAGTGTTGGGACAGCCGGCGCAGCGCCGACCGTCCTGGTGACGGCTCATCTGCCCTACCGCCCCATTCTCAGCAGTTTCGGCTGGCGTGGGACCGGCTACTTCCTCAATGCGTCGCAAGAAGCGGCCGTGGCAGGCATATGAGTATGCGTCTTTTCCGAGACGTCAGGGGGTCGGGAGCGGCGGAGTTTGTGCTCGTGCTGCCTTTGCTGCTGATCCTTCTGTTCGGCATCATTGACGGCGGTCGTTGGCTTTGGGCCTATAATGAGGTGACCAAGGCGACACAGGCCGGTGCTCGCGTCGCGGCCGTGACAAAGGTCATTCCCGCAGGGCTGGCATCTACCTATATCGGTATTACCCCGCCGGGTGCGACAGGGGCACTCACGCAGGGCGATTTGATTCCAGCGTCGGCGCTGGGACTGATTCGATGCGTGAAGCCCGCGAGTGTCGTCACGTGCACCTGCATAACCACGCCTTGTCCCACTGTGAGTACCACCAGCGCACTGGGATGGGATGCTATCGTAGCGCGCATGAAGGCCATGTATTCGCCAATCTCCGACACAAATGTCGTGGTCGAATATAGCGGCTCGGGCTTGGGGTATGCGGGCGATCCTGACGGACAGGATATTTCGCCGCTCACGACCGTCAGAATACAGAACCTCAGTTTTACGCCAATTACATTTCTCATGCTTAAGAGTGTCCAGGCAATTCCTGCTGCGGCAGCGACCTATACCGCCGAGGATCAACTCGGAACTGCTTCGAATTAGGATGAATGACAGTATGTCCGACCTTTCCCATTCACCCGTTCGCAGCCCCTGGCGGCCCGAGGAGCGCGAGGCGGCGGTGCGGCTGTACCTGTCGGGGGCGCAGGGCGATGCCGGCGACCTGATCGGCGCGCGCGCGGCCGGCTTGCCGCTCGAGCTCAACCTCATCCCGGTAACCGACTGGATTGATCCCGCCGAACTGGCCGGCGCGGCCTGCGCGGTGATTCAGGTCGATGCCGACGTCCCCGCCTCGGTCAAGCGCTTCGAGAAGCTGGCCGCCGCGACCCAGACGCCGCTAATCGCTGCCTCGTTCGAGCCGCCGCTCGCGCTGGTCCGCGCGCTGATCCGCACCGGCGCGCACGATGTCGTGCCGTTGCCGCTCGACTTGGCCGAGCTCGAAGCTTCGCTCCAGCCGCTGCGCGCGACCATCGCGGCGAAGCGCCAGCCGGCCGGGACCGAGAAGCGCAAGCTGGTCGCGATCATCAAGGGCGAGGGCGGGGTCGGCGCGACGGCGCTTCTCGGTCAGGTCGCGACCCGCTTCGCGGCGCGGGAGACGGCCGCGGGGCGCGACGCCTGCCTGATCGATTTCGACGTCCAGTTCGGCGATGCCGCGTTCCAGCTCGGTCTGGCGCCGCCGCTCAATCTCACCGACCTGCTCGACGTCGGCGCGCGGCTCGACGGGGCGCTGCTCCGGGCGACGACCGCGCGCCATCCCAGCGGCCTGGCGGTGCTCGCCGCGCCGCGCCAGATCACTCCGCTCGATGCGCTCGACAGCGAGATGGCGCTGGCGCTGGCCGAAACCGCGATGCGCGAGTTCGGGACGGTGTTCGTCGACTTGCCGCACAACTGGACCAACTGGTCGATGTCGCTGCTCGCCCGCGCCGATGTGGTGCTGCTGGTGACCGAGCTGCGCATCCCCAGCCTCAACCGGGCGCGGCGGCAGCTTGACCTGCTGGCGAGCCAGGACATGGACCGGCTCGACATCCGAATCGTCGTCAATCGCGCCGAGAAGGGGCTGTTCCGCGCGATCAAGCCGGCCGACGTTCAGCGCGCGCTTGGCCGTTCGGTCGCCTTTACCGTGGTCAACGATCACGAGACGATGATCGCGGCGATCGAGCGCGGCGTGCCGGTCGCCGAAATCCGCCGCAAGGGACCGCTTGCGCGCGACCTCGACACGCTGACGAATGCGCTGGTCGAGACATTGGGGGTAGAGTCATGAGCCTGTGGCAGATTCGCAAGTCCGGGGCGGGAAGCGACTCCGCCGGTGAGGTGGCCGATCCCGAACGCGCCGCGCGCGACCTCGATCAGCGGCGACTGATGACGGTCGGCGATGCCGGTGCCTTCGCCAAGCGCGATGCCAACACCGAACTGAAGGTCGAGCTTCACCAGGCATTGCTCGGCCTCATCAACTTGTCCGCTCTCGACACCATGTCGCGCGCGCAGATCCAGGATGAAGTCGGCGACATTCTCGAAGAGGAGCTGGCCAAGCAGCGCCACGCCCTCAACAGCGCCGAGCGGCGGCAGCTGACCGACGATGTGCTCGATGAACTGCTCGGACTGGGGCCGCTCGAGCCGTTGCTCAAGGACACCACGATCACCGACATCCTGGTCAACGGCCACGACTGCGTGTTCGTCGAACGCTACGGACAGCTCGAACCCTCGGCGGTGCGGTTCAAGGACGAGCGCCATCTCCTGCGAATCATCCAGAAAATCGTTTCCGCGGTCGGTCGCCGGGTCGACGAAAGTTCCCCCCTCGTTGATGCCCGCCTAGCCGACGGCAGCCGCGTCAACGCGGTCGTCCCGCCGCTGGCGCTTGACGGTTCGCTGCTGTCGATCCGCAAATTCGCCAAGGTGCCGATTAGCCTCGACCGGCTGGTCGAAATCGGGTCGGTCCCGGCGCAGGTCGCCGAAGTGCTCAAGGCGATCGTCGGGGCGCGGCTGAACGTGCTGATCTCGGGCGGCACCGGGTCGGGCAAGACGACCATGCTCAACGCCATGTCGGCGTTCATCGACGAGCGCGAGCGGATCGTGACGATCGAGGATTCGGCCGAACTCCAGCTGCAGCAGGCGCATGTCGCCCGGCTCGAAACCCGCCCGCCCAACATCGAGGGCAAGGGCGAAATCGCCCAGCGCGACCTGGTCAAGAATGCGCTGCGCATGCGGCCCGACCGGATCATCGTCGGCGAAGTGCGCGCCGGTGAGGCGTTCGACATGCTCCAGGCGATGAATACTGGCCACGACGGGTCGATGACCACGGTCCACGCCAACAACGCCCGCGATTCGCTGTCGCGCATCGAACAGATGGTCGGCATGAGCGGCATCGACATCCCGATGCGGTCGATCCGCGCGCAGATTTCGTCCGCCATCCACATCGTCGTGCAGGTCGCGCGGCTCGCCGACGGGCGCCGCCGCTTGCTCAGCCTGTCCGAATTGACCGGCATGGAAAGCGACGTCATCACGATGCAGGAAATCTTCCGCTTCCGTCAAACCGGCATCTCGCAGGACGGCAGTGTCCAGGGCCGCTTCGAAGCGACCGGCATTCGCCCGCGCTTCCTCGATCAGGTCATGGCTCACGGCAAGTCGCTGTCGCCCGATCTGTTCCGCCCGGATGCGAGTTTCGATTGATGGCCGATAGTTGGATCCGGACTTTATTTCTCGTCAGCGTTTTCGCCGCGGTGCTGGTCGCGGTCGAATTGCTGGTCGGGTCGATTACGGCACGCCGGTCGCGCGGCGACGCGATTAACCAGCGGCTGAAGATGATCGAGCGCGGCGTGCCACGGGCAGAGACGATGAACCTGCTGCGTCGCCGCGGCGGATCGCTGCCGGAGGGTTGGCCGCCCTTCCTGACCGGTCCTGCCAACACGCTCGACCACATGCTGGCGCAGGCCGGAATCATCATGCCGACCGGGCGGATGCTGGCGATCGTCGCCGCGGCTCCGGCCGTCCTGTTCCTGATCCTCGTCGTGCTTGCGGCAAAGTTCGGCGCGCTTGGCCCGGGCCGGCTGTTCCTGCTGTTCATTGTCGCACTGGTGATGGGGCTGGCGCTGCCGCTGATGGCGCTGAACATGCGCGCGACGCGGATGCGCAAGCGGATGATCGAGCAATTCCCGACTGCGCTCGACGTCTTTGTCCGCGGTCTGCGCGCCGGCCATCCGATCGCCGCGGCGCTCGAACTACTAACGGTCGAGATGCCCGATCCGATCGGCAGCCAGTTCGGCCTGGCGGTTGACGAAGTGACCTATGGCGCCGACCTGCGTGACGCGCTGGAGGGTATGGCCGACCGCTGGGACCTCGATGACATGCGCATGTTCGTGGTCAGCCTGTCGGTCCAGAGCGAGACCGGCGGTAACCTCGCCGAAATCCTCGAGAATCTGTCTAAGGTGATCCGCGATCGCGCGTCGATGATGATGAAGGTCCGCGCCCTGTCGAGCGAAGGTCGGATGTCGGCGGTCATGCTGACCGTCTTGCCCGTCGGCTCGTTCATGCTGCTGTTCGTGCTGAACCCCGCCTTCTACCTCGATGTTGCAGACGACAGCATGTTCATTCCCGGCTTCATGATGCTGATCGTCCTTTACGCGCTCGGCGTGTTCATCATCCGCCGCCTCATCGATCTGAAAGTGTGACGCGATGACCCAGCTTTTGATCGCCTACCCGTCGCTGCGCTGGCTTCTCCTGCTGCTGCTGTTCGGCGCCGTCTCGCTCGCGACCTATGCCATCATGGCCCTGACCGGCGGCCGCGGCGCAGCGCGCCGGCGCCTGGTGGGTGACGGGACGATCCTGGTGCCCGCGCCCGGCGGCACGGTCGTGCCTTCCACCCTTCGTACCGACACGACTCGGGGATTATGGGTCAGCCTGGTCGGGGCGATCGAGCGTAGTGGCATCCCGCTGGTCGATACCAAGGACGCCACCCTCCGCACCAAACTGATCGCGGCCGGCTATTCGTCGCCGCTCGCACCGCGCGTCTATTCGCTGGTCCGGCTGGTTTCGGTCATCGGCCTGCCGGTCGCGCTGTTGCTGTGGTTCTGGCTGACCGGCCAGCGTCCCAGTGCGGGCAAGCTTTATTTTGAAGCGCTGATCGCTGCCGCCCTCGGCCTCTATGCGCCGTCGCTGTTCATCCGCGCGAAGGCCGACCGCCGCCAGACGCAGATTATCAACGCCTTTCCCGATGCCCTCGACCTGATGCTCGTGTGCGTCGAGGCCGGTCTGGGGCTCGAGGCGGCCTTTGCTCGGGTCGGCCAGGAAATGACCCGCTCGCACCCGCTCCTCGCCGAGCAGCTCGGCTCGGTCGTGCTCGAGCTTCGCGCCGGGCGCAGCCGTGAGGATGCCCTTCGCCGCATGGCCGACCGCGCCGGGGTGGACGA
>NZ_JANMWY010000202.1:0-11700 GCF_031380695.1 Sphingomonas sp.
CGTCACGAACACGCTAGCCCAGGACAGTTCGATCCATTGGCATGGCGTGCTTGTGCCCTTCACGATGGACGGCGTGCCGGGCGTGAGTTTCCCCGGCATCGCGCCGGGCACGACGTTCGACTACACCTTCCCGATCATCCAGGCGGGGACCTACTGGTATCACAGCCATTCGGGCTATCAGGAGCAGGACGGGCTGTACGGGCCGATCGTGATCGACCCCGCCGGACCCGATCCGATCGCCTTCGATCGCGAGCATGTTATCATCCTGTCCGAACACAGCCCGATGCTCGGCGCGACCATCTTTCGCAAATTGAAGCAGATGGGCGGCGGCTATTTCAACATGCAGCGGCAGACCCTGTCGGGGCTGATCGCCGGGCGCGACCAGACGCAGCAAGAGCGGCTCGAATGGGCCAAGATGCGGATGGACCCGGCCGATATCGCCGACGTCACCGGATCGACCTACACCTTCACCGTCAACGGTCACGGGCCGTTCGATAATTGGACCGGGCTGTTCACGCCGGGCGAGCGGGTTCGGCTGCGGATCATCAATGCCGCCTCACAGACCAATTTCAACGTTCGCATCCCGGATTTGCCGATGACGGTCGTCGCCGCCGATGGGCAGAATGTCCGGCCGGTGACGGTCGACGAGTTCCAGATCGGGGTGGCCGAGACGTTCGACGTGATCGTCACGCCGGGCGATCGGGCTTATAGTTTCGTTAGCGAGTCGATCGATCGCTCGGGGCTCGGTCGGGCGACGCTTGCCCCACGTGCTGGAATGAGTGCGCCTGTCCCGCCGCTCCGCCCACGGCCGCTGACGACCATGATGGACATGGGCATGGGCGACATGGCGGGCATGGACATGAAGGATCCGGGGATGAAGCGCGGGATCGATCCGTCGGCCCAGCAGAATGCCTCGCGCCTGCTGGCGAAACTGACCGGCTGGCGAGAGCCGACCGATCATGGTTCGATGGCTGCGAGCGCTGCCGCACCAATGGTGGGCATGTCCCCAACGCCGACCGATGCGATGGCTGGAATGGCCGGGATGGATCATGGCGCGGCAGCGCCGGCGGCCGAAGCCGCGATGCCCGGTATGGATCATTCGGCTGCAGGAGGCGCAAGTGCCGGGTCGGGCCATCCGATGAGCATGAACATGCGCGACGCGACGAATGCGCCGGGCGTGAAGATGGGCCCCGGGGTCCAGACGATCACGCCGATGCCAAGCGATCGCAGCGGAGAAGCGCCGCAGGGGCTCGACGGGCTCGACCACCGCGTATTGGTCTACCGCGATCTCGTCGCGCTCGATCGCAATCCCGACGTGCGCGCGCCGTCACGAGCGCTCGACATCCACCTGACGGGCAACATGGAACGCTACATGTGGTCGTTCGATGGTGTAAAGTTAAGCGATCCCGCCGAACCGATCCCGTTTCGCTTGGGCGAGCGGGTGCGGGTGACGCTAGTCAACGATACGATGATGCCGCACCCGATTCACCTGCACGGCCATTTCTTCGAGCTCGTCACCGGGCATGGCGCGACAGCGCCACGAAAGCATAGTGTGAACGTGCCGCCGGGGGGAAAGGTCAGTTTCGATGTCACTGCCGATGCGCCCGGCGACTGGGCGTTCCACTGCCATAATCTGTACCACATGGCGGCGGGCATGATGCGGGTCGTGACGGTTCGCCCGACGACGGGAGCGGCGGCATGACGCGCGCGCAACTGATCCTGCTCGCCGCCTGCGCCGGGCTGCCGCTTGCCTCACCGGCGACCGCGCAGATGAACATGAACATGCCCGGGATGAGCATGCCGGGCATGAAAATGCCCGCCGCCACAAAGCCGACAGCCAAGAAGGCCGTTTCACGGACACCTTCAAAGAAGAAGCAAACCGCCATGACCAAGAAGGGCGCATCGGCAAAGCAGCCCCGCAAGCAGCCCCGCAGCCCTTCAAAGGCAGCCAAAGCGCCTCACGACATGTCATCGATGCCGGGCATGACGATGCCGACAGATCACGACATGAAGGACATGCCGGGCATGGCCATGCCTACAACGCCTGCCGCGGACGAAAGCGGAACCAATCTACCCGCAGGAAATGCGCCGCCCCCGCCCGTACCGACCGATCATGCGGCCGATCAGGCGTATGGCGCTTCAGCGATGGCGATGGGTCGCCATCATCTCGGTGAGTTTCACGGCGGCCAGAGGCTTTCGCAGGTAATGCTCAACGTTGCCGACTATCATTTCAAGCGCGGCCGCGATGGCTACCAGTGGGTTGGGCAGGCCTGGTATGGCGGCGATCTCGACCGGCTGTGGATCAAGAGCCAAGGCGACGGCGAGGTCAAGCGAGGGGTCGCCCGAGCCGAGGTTCAGGCCCTCTACAGCCACGCCATCGGGCCTTATTTCAATCTCCAGGGGGGCGTCCGTTATGATTTCAAACCCAACCCGTCCCGGACCTACGCGACGATCGGAATCGAAGGGTTGGCGCCGAGCTTTTTCGACATCGAGGCGGCCTTGTTCCTGTCAAACAAGGGCGAATTGATGGGGCGCGTCGAAGGCACGGTCGATCAGCGCATTACGCAACGACTGATTCTGCAGCCGCGCGTCGAAATCAATGCTGCGGCGCAGAGCAGCCGATCGATCGGCGTCGGATCGGGACTTTCAGACATCGAAGCAGGCTTCCGCCTACGCTATGACATCCGCCGCGAATTCTCACCCTATGTCGGCATCCAGTACAAACGGGCGTTCGGAACCACCGGGCGTTACCTGCGCGATGCTGGCGAGCGCCGAGGTGGTTGGAGCGTCGTCACGGGCATCAGGACTTGGTTCTAAGCAAGGGGGTGCACCCCCGTAGAAAGTGGAAAATGGCCAAGCTGCTCTCGATCATCACCTTAATCGCTCTGGCGTCGACTCCCGCAGTCGCTGGCCCCGCAGCGACGTGGGGACACGACATCGCCGCAGTGCGTGCCGTCTTGGGTTCCTATGAGGCAGCGGTTCAGCGCCTCGATGCTCGAGGTACCGAAGTCCTTTTCGCCGACGATTCCGAAATATTCGAAAGCGGGGGATCAGAGGGTAATTACGCAAACTATCTTGTGCATCATCTCACGCCGGAACTCAGCGAATTCAAGTCGTTCAAATTCAGCGATTACAAGGTTTCGGTGCGATTTTCTGGGCCAGTCGCGCTCGCCGCCGAGACCTACAAATATCGCATCGAATTGAAGAGCGGTGAGGTGGCGGAACGCTTCGGCGTGGCGACGAGCGTCCTGCGCAAGAAGGGCAGCAGGTGGCAGATCATCAGCATGCACAGTTCGGCTCGCAAGCCAAAAACGCCCTGACGCAAACGTTTAGCCAGCGCAGCACAACGAATCAAAAAACTTGAGGGGCAATTGCCGCTCGAAGGAGCCATAAGTGGAAAAGGGCAAGTTTCTCGATCTGCACCGGCATCTGCCCAGTACGGCTTTCGTGGTGCTCGCCGCCCTTCTGATCGCAGCGATCGGCGGCGTCTTTATCTTCGCGGGCGTTTACAATATCGGCGCCGACGCACCGCATTATCGGCCGGTGTATTTCGGGTTAGAGCAATTGCGCGACCGAGCCATCAGGCACCATGCGCGCGATATCGTCGTTCCTGCCGACCTTAACAGCCCGGCGCGGCTCGCCACGGGTGCAGGACTTTATACCGAGATGTGCACCGGCTGCCATCTCGGCCCTGGCCTTGAAAAAACGGAAATGAGCCAGGGCCTCTACCCGCAAGCGCCCGAGTTGGCACGGGGTCAGGATCAGTCGGCAGCAGAGCAATTCTGGACGATCAAACACGGCATCAAATTGAGCGCAATGCCGGCGTGGGGCAGGACCCACGACGACCAGCTCATCTGGGATATGGTCGCCTTCGTCCGTTCGTTGCCGAAGATGTCGCCGGAGCAATATAAAACTGCGGTCGCGAGTGCTCCAGCCGATCATGATGCGATAATGAAGGACATGCCCGCGATGCATTCGATGGAAGGAATGAAGCCGGTTAAGTCCATGCGTCCAGATGGCGCTGAGCCAGCTCCGGCGCACGGCGCGACAAGGTCCGACAAGCACACGCATTCACACTAAATGGCTCAACTGCGCTGCACTACACAGGGAGACGAACATGCAACAGGGAATGGATCACTCGTCGACGGACGCCGGCACAAAGATGCCAAACAAAAACATGGATGGCGCCGCCTACCGAACGTTCGGTCTGAATATGGCGATCAGCTTGGTCATCATGTATTTCGTGATGTTCACGATGATCTACAGCCTCGGAGAATTCTATAATAATCTGAATATGTTTTACATGGCCTTGATGATGGCGGCGCCGATGGGGGTGCTCATGCTGTTGCTGATGAAAGACATGTTCCCGAACGCTCGATTGAATATTATCCTTCACGTTGCCTTCGGGGTCATCTTTATATTTGGTTACCTCGGGGTTCGCTCGCAGGCGCTGATCGGTGACAATCAATTCCTCCGCTCGATGATTCCTCACCATTCCGGCGCGATCCTCATGTGCGAGCAAGCCGAGATCCGTGATCCGGAGATCAAAAGCTTGTGCGCGAATATCATCGTCTCTCAGAAACAGGAAATCGCTCAGATGAAGCGATTGCTTGCACGCCCGTAATCTCGCCCTCCGTCAGAGCGGAGAAGCCAACAGGAGAAGATCATGCATCATAGTTTGAAATCAATGCTGGGCCTGTCCCTGATTACTGCCTTGGTCGCGTGCGGGCAGTCGGCGAACAAGGAGCAGGTGAGCACCGGGCAGAACGGAGCCATGGCAGGTGGCGGGTCGGTTACGCATACGGCGGCCAACGCTTTCGAACCCGTCGAAATGAAGATGGACGAGCAGATGGCCGCGGCCGTTGGGGCTGACGCTGGCGACAATTGGGTTCGCAAGATGATCGCGCATCACCAAGGGGCGGTCGATATGTCGAAAATCGTTCTTGATCAGAAGCCCACAGCGGCCGTCGCCAAGATGGCTAGAATGACAATCGACAAGCAAGGCCATGAGATTGAGGAGTTGACGAAACTCGAGGGCAAGGGACCACCCAATCAGAAAAGTGCCGATTTGTACAAGCCTGCAGCGATGACAATGCAGCGGATGATGATGGAAGCAGGTGGCTCAACCCCGTCCGAAACTTACCTGCGTAAAATGCTTCCCCACCATGAGGGCGCGATTGCCATGTCCGACGCGGCGTTGAAAAACGGTGTAACGGGGGCGATCAAACAGCAGGTCGAGAAAACGCGGGCCGATCAACAGAACGAGGTAGAATGGTCAAGTCGATGATGGGTAAGACGGCAGCTGAGCGCGCATAGCCATTAGGAAGGTCGTGGCGTCTGAGGCTGCAGCAATGCGGAGGCGGGATCACGCCCGACTTCACCACCTTTTGGCATTCGTGGTGGCTTGGAACCTGAACGCACCATGTCAATCTCCCTCAGACTGAGTTCAACCGTTGCCCGGCATTTCCGTACCTATCGGCTACAGGAGATGGACATGCGTATTCTTCTACCCCTCGCAATCGGCGCCGCGGCACTCGCTATTACGACGCCGGCTGCTGCGCAAAACTACGGCTACGGGTATGGCTATCAAAGCGAGCATCAGATGGAACATGGTCAGCTGAGGCATGAGCACCGCGATGCGCACCACGAGCTTGAAGACCAGCACGAAGCTGCGCATGAGCAAGGCTTGAACCCTTGGGAGCACCAGGAAGTTCATCAGGAGCTACGTGCCGAGCATCGTTACCTGGATCACCAACGGTCACATGAGCATCGGCGCCAACACCAATGGAATCGCCAGCAATATTACGGCTTTAGCAATGGCTACCAGCCTTACGGCAACTAATCCCGAACCTGCGGTGCGCTCGCCATGGCGCGCGCACCGCGTTTCTACCGTCGCGGGCTTAGCCCGATTACTTCCGATGCCTTGGGCCAAGGAAGGCTGACGCTAACTCATTTTCACACCTGGCTATCATCGTGACTTGAAAGGAACGCCAGAACTCGCGCCACGGTCAACGGTCGCGGGTTTCGCCCGTCGCGTAAATCGAACCCTGCTTCGTCGACCAGCCGGCAGCGGCGCGGCTCATGAATCCAGCGGGCTTGCGCGGGTTCGAAGCGATTTTGCTGCACGACATGCCCGGAATGGACTTTCGCGCAGCGGTGCCGGAGCGTCCGGAGCCGGTTGAACCGCCGCGTGAACTCGTCGCTGGGTTCGCGGCGCTGATCGAGCAGGAAATGGGCTTCGTGGCCCTGCATCATGCCTTGGCGGCGTGGCCCGGCTGGCCCGCCTATGCCGAGCTGCTCGGCGGGGCCTTTCTATATCGGCCGAGGGTCATTCGCGGCGAATTGCGGCCAGGTTCTGCCTATGCTCCCGGGGCGCGATATGAAGTGACCAGAGCGCATATCGACCATCCGGTTCTCGCCGGCGTTCCTGATCGCTTCGAGCTAAGCGATGAAGCCTACCGCCACGAACTGTTCATGGCGGAGATCGAGCCCTTGCTGTGGCGCGGCCCAGTCGAGGGTCGATTTTTGTCGGCGATGCACACCGTCCGGGGGCTGCCTGACCCGTGCGAGCGATCGGCCGCGCCGTCGCCGGTTCCGATCGGGTGGGCGACATCGGCGGGGAAGTGCCCGGTCGTAGTACTCCAGCCACGCGATGTGCCTGGAACCTTCGCGCACCCGGTCTTTGGCGCCATCGTCGGCAATGCGCTCCGCTGGGTCGCCTCGCCCGAGGCTCGGGAATGGGCTGAGGGGCGTCACCGGACCATCGCCTTCTAAAACGAACCCGAGGGGCGATTGGCCAAGTCGGAAAGGGAGAGTCAGCATGGATATTGAGCAGCGCATTGCGCGACTGGAGGCCGAAGTGCAGATCCGGCAGCTTGTCGCCCGCTATTGCTTCGCTATCGACGATATCCTGACGATCATCGACGAGGCGAGCCGCGAGTGCCTGGCACTTATCGTTGCCCGCCAGCTCCGCCATGAGGACGTGCTGGCAGCGCTCGCCGATCTGTTTATCGCGCGCGGGCCACCTGGCAACAACAGATCCGACAATGGCAGCGAGTTTATAGCGACGGCGGTCCAGAAATGGTTGGCGCAGGTCGGCGTGAAGACGCTCTACATCACCCCGGCGTCGCCATGGGAGAACGGCTACAACGAAAGCTTCGACGGGTCGCTTCGCGACGAGCTGCTCAATGGCGAGATCTTCTACACCCTCACCGAGGCGCGGGTGCTAATCGAGGCCTGGCGGCGGCACTACAATACCGTCCGCCCGCACAGCAGCCTCGACTACCGACCGCCGGCCCCGGAAGCCGTTCCATTGCCAGTGCCGTCCTCCGGTTCCGCATCGCTTCACCAACGGCCAACACTGGCGATGGAGGCAATCATGCACTAACAATCAAGCTGGACCACTCGCTGGGGGCCGGTCAGTCGAAGCTGCCATTGCCCGCCTCGATTGCGCCACCCGAGGCCCGGAAATTCTCAGCGACGGCAAAGCGGGTGGCGCGATCATCGCCAGCCGGCGCATCCGAACCTTATCGCAGACCGCCTTGATCCCGGCCGATGGGTGGCTTGCCCTCTCGCGCAGCGGCAAATCGCCGGTTAAGGTGGGTTTCCACTCGCGAGGAACCCCCATGGCCGGCCTGTATTTCGATCAATTCACCGTCGGCCAGCGCTTCGTCCACGAGCTTCGCCGCACCGTGCTCGAGAGCGACAACATGCTGTTCTCGAACATGACGATGAATCCGGCGGCGATCCACATCGACCATGAGTATGCCAAGCACACCGAATATGGCCGCCCGTTGGTCAACTCGCTGCTCACGCTCGGGCTCTTGATCGGGCTGTCGGTGCAGGACACGACACTCGGCACGACCATCGCCAATGTAAAGCTCGATGAGACGAATTTCCCCAGGCCCGTCTTTGCCGGCGACACGATCCGCGTCGAGACCGAAGTCGTCGCCCTGCGCCCGAGCAAGTCGCGGCCGTCGCAGGGGCTGGTGACACTGCTCCACACCGCCTTCAACCAGCGAGACGAAGTCGTCTGCACCTGCCAGCGCCTCGCCCTCATGATGAAATCCCCCGCAGCATGACCCGAATGCGCAGCTGGCTGTTCGTCCCCGGCGACAGCGAGAAGAAAGCCGCGAAGGCTGCGAAGTCCGGCGCCGATGTGCTCATCTTCGACCTCGAGGATTCGGTTGCCCCCACCCAGAAAGACGCGGCACGGGAAATGGTGGCCGCGTTGATCGCCCGCGAAGAGCCGCGCGACTGGGCGCTTTGGGTCCGCGTCAACCCGTTCGACGGCGACCTCACCGCCGCCGACCTCGATGCCATCGTCCGTCCCGGCCTCGACGGCATCCTCCTTCCCAAGGCGGAGGGAGGTGCCGACGTCGCCCACCTCGCTGACGAGATCGCCAAGCGTGAGCTCGCCGCCGGAATGACACCGGGCTCGGTCCGCATCGCCACCGTCGCCACCGAGACCGCGACCGCGCTATTCAGCTTGAGCAGTTACGCGCCCGCGCACCCCCGCCTCGCCGCGCTGACGTGGGGCGCCGAAGACCTCGCTGCCGCCGTCGGCGCGACGAGCAACCGCGATGAGGCGGGCGACTTTACCCCGCCCTACAAACTCGTCCGCAATCTCGCGTTGTTCGCCGCCGCCGCCGCCGACACCGCGCCGATCGACACACTCCACGCCGACTTCCGCGATCTTGCCGGGCTCGAAGCCGATTGCCGCGCCTCGCGCCGCGACGGCTTCGTCGGCCGCCTCGCCATCCACCCGGCGCAGGTCGAGATCATCAACCGCTGCTACTCGCCCTCGGACGAGGAAATCGCCTGGGCGCGTCGCGTCGTCAACGCGTTCGCGGAAAACCCGCAAGTTGGCACGCTTGGCCTCGACGGCAAGATGATCGACCGCCCCCACCTCATCGCCGCGCGCAAGACGCTCGGCCTCTAAAAGATATACCTCATCTTGACCTGCTGATGCGAAACCCCCGCAGGCACTTCGAACCGTACCGCTTCGGCACTCGGCGGTCCGAAGCGGATCGGCGGGTTGCGCGAGAAGCCGAACCCCTCGCGCGGGATCCCAAACCTTTTGTCGAGCTTCCCATTGCCATTGCTGTCGTGGATCATCAGCAGCGACCATTCGCCCGGCACCATATGCTCGAAATTGAGCGTGCCGACATTTGCCGCGACGCTGCCACGGACCGCGTCAGGATCCTTGTCGCACTTGAGAAACTCCGCTGTCCGCCGAGTCAGGCAGAATAACAGATTGCCCTTATGATCACGGAGTCCCTCGACGCTGACCGTCAGGTTCGCACTCTGCGCCGAGGGCAGCGCCGTCGCCCCGCCCAGTGACATGCCTGCCAGTGCGCACAGCGCCAGCCGGCGCAAACTTGCCAAGCCCTGCATCGGTACCGCACAATCGGTCCCAAAAGCGGAAATAGAGTCCGTAATTGCATCGGTATCGCTGGTGGTGAAGCTCATGATGGCTCGCCGTTATCAGCCATTGCCCGATTTCTCCATGAACGAGTCCGCGCGGGAACATCTCCCAGCCCATGTGATTGGTGACCCCCATCACCGTCATCACCGCGAGCACCACACCAAGCGCCGCGAAATGGATCGGGATCACGAGCACCAGCAGCGGGATGACCACTGCCCCGGTCAGCGCTTCCCACGGATGAAAACTCATCGCCGCCCACGCGGTCGGCGGCTTGCTCGCATGGTGGACCGCATGGGCGATGCGAAAGGGCTTTGGCCGGTGCATCCAGCGATGGGTCCAGTAAAACCAAGTGTCGTGCGCGAGCAGGAATGCGAGGATGCTGAGCGGCAACCACCACAGCGGAAAATCTTGCGCTCCAGTATAAATCCGCGTCCACCCGCGCTGCTGCCAGCCCCACGCGACAACTCCCGCCGGCACGCCATAAATCGCCGCCGACGCCAGGCTCCACCCGATCTCGCGCCGCACCTGCGCGCGCTGCCCCGCCAGCCGCTGCGGAAACCGCCGCGCCGTCCACAGCGCAAAGCCCCCGCTGGTGAGGAGATAACGCACCCCGACGATGACCGTCATCGCAAAAGCGGAGAGTAGGAGCGCAACCATCGTGTCGGCTTACGCCATCCTCGCTCTGAAAGGGAGGGGTGGTTCGCACCCCGGGCCCTCGCTAAGAACAAATCCCCATGCCACCCCAATCCCTCATTATCCTCGGCGGCGGGCTTGCGGGCGGGTTGATCGCGCTCGCGCTCGCCGAACGCCGCCCCGACGTTCATGTCACGATCGTCGAGGCCGGCGCAACGCTCGGCGGCAACCATTTGTGGAGCTTCTTCGACAGCGACATCGCCGAGGCCGAGCGCGCGCTAGTCGAGCCGCTCATCGTCTACCGCTGGCCAGCCTACGATGTCCGGTTCCCCGGCCACCAGCGGACCATCGAACAGCCATATCACTCGATCACCTCCCCACGCCTCGACGCCATCGTCCGCGCCGCGCTCCCGGCCGACGCCATCATCCACGCCACTGCCCAGTCCGCCACCCCCCGTTCTGTCCAGCTTGCCAGCGGCCGCAGGCTGGAGGCCAATGCCGTCATTGACGCGCGAGGTGGAGGCGACCTGTCGGCCCTCGACTGCGGCTGGCAAAAGTTCGTCGGCCAGTCGCTTCATCTTGCTCGCCCTCACGGCCTCTCCCGCCCGGTGGTGATGGACGCCACGGTCGACCAGTCTGAAGGCTATCGCTTCGTCTACCTCCTCCCGTTCGGCCCGAGCGAAATCTTCGTCGAGGACACTTATTACAGCGACACCCCCGGCCTCGACGTCCCCGCTATCACCGCCCGCATCGCCGTCTTTACCGCCGCGCAAGGATGGGAGATCGCCGCGCCCAACCACAGCGAAACCGGTGTGCTCCCGGTCATCATGGGCGGCGATTTCGACCGCTTCTGGCCCGCCGCCGACGCGCTCCCCCGCGTCGGTGCCCGCGCGGCGCTGTTCCAACCGCTAACCAGCTACTCGCTGCCCGACGCGGTCCGCTTCGCCGCCTGGTTCGCCGCGCAGCCCGACCTCGCCGCCGCCGATACCCGCGCCTACGCCCGCCATCACTGGCGCAAGGGCCGCTTCTACCGCTTGCTCTCGAAAATGCTGTTCTACGCCGCCGACCCGCCCGAGCGCTACCGCGTGCTCGAGCGCTTCTACCGCCTCCCCGCGCCGCTGATCGAACGTTTCTATGCCGGCCGATCGACGCTAGGTGACCGCCTCCGCATCCTAGCCGGGCGCCCGCCCGTAACTATCTCGCGCGCGATCCGCGCTCTGGGGACGAAATAGTGAAGACCTCAATCGTTATCGGCGCCGGGTTCGGCGGCCTCGCGCTCGCCATCCGCCTCCAGTCCGCAGGCGTGCAAACGACCATCGTCGAAGCGCGCGACAAGCCCGGCGGGCGCGCCTATCATTGGGAGCGCGACGGCCACATGTTCGACGCCGGCCCGACCGTCATCACCGATCCCGATTGCCTAATGCGGCTTTGGCGGCTGTCGGGCCACGACATGGCGCACGACGTCACGCTCCTCCCGGTTACGCCCTTCTATGCACTCGACTGGCCCGACGGGACGCGGTTCGATTATTCGAACGACGACGAAGCGCTATTCGCGCAGATCGAGGCACTCAACCCGGCCGACGTCGAAGGCTACAAACGCTTTCTCGATTACTCCGCGGGCGTATGGCGCGAGGGCTATC
>NZ_JANMWY010000208.1:0-1559 GCF_031380695.1 Sphingomonas sp.
GGTCAGCAGCGCCGCTCGCCGCAACCGCTCGAACCCCGCTCCCGCGACCTCGTCGAACAGATAGGGGTCGGTCGTCGACAGGCGCGCTTCCGCCAGGCTGGCCACGCCGCTCGTCCGCAACGCCAGTGATTCGCCCTCGCCGACCACCAGCGCCTGCGTCCCGTCGCCGATCACCAGCTCGCCCAGCCGTGGCGCATCGATCATCCCGGCGATCGGCACGCCGTTCTCGACCAGTCCAACCAGCACCGTCCAGCACGGCAGCCCGCACACCAGTTGCCGCGTGCCGTCGATCGGGTCGAGGCTCCAGATGCGGGGCGCATCCGCTCGCACCGCGCCATCTTCCTCGCCGACGATGCCATCCTCGGGAAAGCGGCTCTCGATCGACGCGCGAAGGGCCCGCTCGACGGCCCGGTCCACCTCGGTGACCGGATCGTAGAGCGAGCCCCCATTCTTGTCGAAACCGCCTTTGTTTTCAGGAGAAAGCCCCTGTCCGATCGCTTCGTCGATGGTGCTTCTGGCGGTGGCCGAAAGCAAAGCGAAGAAATCGAACAGGGTTTCCATGACTAGTAGTTGTAGGCGCGTTCTCCGTGATCGGACAGGTCCAGACCTTCACGCTCTTCGTCTTCGGAGAGGCGCAGGCCGATGGTCTTGTCGATGATGAAGTAGAGGATCGCCGATCCGAAGCCCGACCACAGCAGGGTGACGGCGACCGCCTGGAACTGGATCCACAACTGCTTGGAGATCGAATAGGCTTCGGGCGTGACTGCCACCGCCGGGAAGACGGTATAGTCGAAATAGCCCTGCCCGCCGAGGCTCGGCGCGGCGACGATCGCGGTGCCCAGCGCGCCGACGATCCCGCCGATGCAATGGACCCCGAACACGTCGAGCGTGTCGTCATATTTGAACTTGTTCTTCACCGTGGTGACGAAGAACCAGCAGAGCGGCGAGACGACGAAGCCCAGCACGATCGACGTCATCGGTGCGGCATATCCGCTCGCTGGCGTAATCGCGACCAACCCGGCAACCGCGCCAGACGCGGCCCCCAGCATCGACGGCTTGCCGTGCGTGATCCGCTCGACCAGCGCCCATCTGACCGCCGCCGCCGCCGTGGCCACGAAAGTGTTGATGAACGCGACCGCGGTGACGCCATTGGCTTCAAGGTTGGAACCGGCGTTGAAGCCGAACCAGCCGACCCACAGCAGCGAAGCACCGATCATGGTCATGGTCAGCGAGTGCGGCGGGGTGGCGTCGCGGCCATAACCAACGCGCTTGCCGACCATGATGCAGCCAACCAGTCCGGCGATGCCGGCATTGATGTGGACGACCGTACCGCCCGCGAAATCGAGCGCGCCCTTGCCCCACAGATAGCCGTAGTCGGTGGGCGCGTCGGGCAGGAAGTCCGGGCCCGCCCAATACCAGACCATGTGCGCGATCGGGTAATAGACGAGTGTCGACCAGAGCACGACGAACACCATGATCGCCGAGAATTTCATCCGCTCGGCAAACGCCCCGACGATCAGTGCCGGGGTGATGCAGGCGAACGTCATCTGGAAGATCAC
>NZ_JANMWY010000218.1:0-4094 GCF_031380695.1 Sphingomonas sp.
GCCGATTCGCCTCGATCAGGGCGGCCACGCGCGCGGGGACTTCGTCTGGGCTGGCCTTGAGAGTGGCGGCGACTTCGCGCAGGCGGGCGTCGCGATCGACCAGCCACAGGCGCGCGGCCTCTCCCGTCAGCGCCTCGATGCGGCGGATGCCCGAGGAGACGGCGGATTCGGCGATAATCTTGAACAGAGCGATGTCGCCGAGCGCCGCGACGTGGGTGCCGCCGCACAATTCGGTCGAGTAGGAGGCGTCGTCGCCCTGCCCCATCGACAGCACGCGCACTTCGTCGCCGTATTTCTCGCCGAACAGGGCCACGGCTCCGGCAGCGATGGCGTCGTCGGGGGTCATCAGGCGGGTCGTGACGGGCTGGTTGCGGCGGATCTGGGCGTTCACCTCGGCCTCGATCGCGGCGATGTCGGCGGGGGTCAGCGCGCCGTTGTGAGAGAAATCGAAGCGCAGGCGGTCGGCGGCGACGAGGCTGCCCTTCTGCGTGACATGGTCGCCAAGGCGGTGGCGCAGCGCGGCGTGGAGCAGGTGCGTGGCGCTGTGGTTGGCGCGGACGGCGTTGCGACGCTCGACATCGACCGATTGCTGGAGCGTGTCGCCGAGCTTGACCGTGCCGACGGCGATCTTGGCGCGCAGCGCGTGAAGCTTGCCGAGCGGTTTCGACGTATCCTCAACGATGGCGGTGAGACCATTGGTCGCGGAAAGTTTTCCGGCGTCGCCGACCTGCCCTCCGCTTTCGCCGTAGAACGGCGTCTGGTTGAGAATGACGGTGACGGTGTCGCCTTCGCCCGCCTGATCGACGCGGGCGGCGTCCTTGACCAGCGCGAGGACGATGCCCTCGCCTTCATGGCCCGAATAGCCGGTGAATTCGGTCGTGCCATGTTCCTCGACCAGGTCGAACCAAAGGTCGTCGGAGGCGCGTTCGCCCGAGCCTTTCCACGCGGCGCGGGCGGCGGCTTTCTGCGCGGCCATCGACTGGTCGAAACCGGTGCGGTCGACGGCGAGGCCGCGGGCGCGAAGGGCATCCTCGGTCAGGTCATAGGGAAAGCCGAACGTGTCGTAGAGCTTGAACGCGGTCGCGCCGGGCAGCGTGCCACCTTCGGGCAGGGTCGCGGTCGCCTCGTCGAGCAGGCGCAGACCGTTGGTCAGGGTGCGGCGGAACTGGACCTCTTCCTGGGCAAGGGTCGATTCGATCGCGGCCTGGGCGCGGACGAGGTCGGGGTAGGCGGCGCCCATTTCGGCGACGAGCGCAGGGACGAGGCGGTGCATCAGCGGTTCGGCCGCTCCGAGGAGGTGGGCGTGGCGCATCGCGCGGCGCATGATCCGGCGCAGGACATAGCCGCGCCCCTCGTTGGCCGGGAGGACGCCGTCGGCGACGAGGAAGCCGCTGGTGCGCAGATGATCGGCGATGACGCGATGGCTGGCCTTGCGGTCGCCCTCGGCGGTGGTCTTCGTCAGCGCCTCGCTTTCGGCGATCAGCGCCTTGAACGTGTCGGTGTCGTAATTGTCGGGCACGCCCTGCATAACGGCGGCGATTCGCTCCAGTCCCATGCCGGTGTCGATCGACTTTTTCGGAAGGTCGCCAACGACTTCGCCGCCGACCTGCTCATATTGCATGAAGACGAGGTTCCAGATTTCGACGAAGCGGTCGCCGTCCTCGTCGGGCGATCCGGGCGGGCCGCCGAGGATATGGTCGCCGTGGTCGTAGAAGATTTCCGAACAGGGACCGGACGGACCGTCGTCGCCCATCGCCCAGAAATTATCCTTGGTGGCAATGCGGATGATGCGAGATTCGGGCAGGCTGGCGATCCTGCGCCACAGGTCGAACGCCTCGTCGTCGGTATGATAGACGGTGGCGGTGAGACGGTCGGGCGACAGGCCCCACTCCTTCGTCAGCAGGGTCCAGGCGTGGATGATTGCCTGTTCCTTGAAATAGTCGCCGAACGAGAAATTGCCGAGCATTTCGAAGAAGGTATGGTGGCGCGCGGTATAGCCAACATTGTCGAGATCATTGTGCTTGCCGCCGGCGCGGACGCACTTCTGGCTGCTGACGGCAGTGATGTACGGGCGGGATTCGAGGCCGGTGAAGACGTTCTTGAACGGGACCATGCCGGCGTTGACGAACATCAGTGTCGGGTCGTTGTGCGGCACCAGCGGCGCGGAGGGAACGCGGGCGTGTCCCTGCCCTCCGAAATAGTCGAGAAAGGAACGGCGAATATCGTTGGTCGAGCTGCTCATGAGCGCGATGTAAATGGCGTAGTGCGGTGCGGCAAGCGCCAGCGTCTGATGGCCGAGCGAGTCGCCCTCGCTCAGCCGCCACTCCCGCAAGCGAAAAGTCGGTGCTATCGATCGGCGAGAGGGGGATTCGTCATGCGATTCACATTGATCTTGCTGGCCGGTGCCGCGACGCTCGTGAGCGCCCAGGCTCCACCCTCCCCGCCTGCACCGCATTCCGAATTGGCAGCGATGAATCATGGCGACATGGCCGCGCCGACGAGCGCGCGGATCATGGCCGGCTATGGCGGCGGCGGGTTCCCGATCACGACCAAGGTGCCGCAGGCACAGGCATTTTTCGACAATGGGATGCAACTAGCCCACGCCTTTGCCCATAAGGCGGCGATCAAGGCGATGGCCGAAGCCGTCCGGCTCGACCCCGATTGCGCGATGTGCCGGTGGGGCGAGGCGTGGGCGTCGGGACCGACGATCAACTATGGCAAGTCGAGCGACGAGATCGCTCCGCTGGCTGAGGAGGCCGACAAGGCGGCAGCCTTGGCGAAAGTGGCCGGGACCGACCGCGAGAAGGCGCTGATCGAGGCGCTGCGGCTGCGCTACAAGGCAGGCGATGCTGACCGTGCCGCGCTGAACTTCGCCAAATCGATGGAAATCCTGGCCGATCGCTATGCGGCCGACGACGAGATAGCGGTGATGGCAGCCGACGCCTGGCTGATGACCGCAGCCAAGCATAGCGACGAAGGCAGGCTCAACGCGCAACTGGCGATGAGCCTGCTGGAGCCGGTGCTGAGGCGCCGTCCCGACTATACGCCGGCGATCGATTTCTATATCCATGCGAGCGAACTGGCGGGACAGCCGGCGCTGGCCGAGCCCTATGCCGACCGGCTGGCGGCGCTCGCGCCGCACGCTAGCCACCTGGTCCATATGCCGAGCCACACTTTCTATTGGGTCGGGCGCTATCAGGACGCCGCCGACGCCAATATGAAGGCGGTTGCGCTGGGGATCGAGAATGCCAAGGCGCTGGGGCTGGGACCGCCCGACGGGGTGTGGGGACTGCCCTATCATGCGCATAATGTGACGTTCGGGCTGGGCGGGGCGCTCGAGGCGGGAGATGCGAAGACGGCGCTCTATCTCGGGCGGCCGCTGGTGCTGCGCTCGCAGGCGCGCGCGGAAGCGGGGGCGTATAGCCAGATCATCGCGGCCAACGGCTATTTCGCGATGGCGCGCTTCGCGCCGGCGACAGAGGTGCTGGCGCTGCCGCAGCCCAAGCTGCCGGTCCTGACCGCTGCGTGGCATTATGCGCGCGGCGAGGCCCTGGCACGCAAGGGTGATGCGGCGGGTGTGCGAATGGAGGCAGCGGCGATCCGCAGCGTGACGGTCGGCGATGAGGACGATGCCTCGCGGCAGGCGTCGGAGCTAAGCTTCATCGCCCGCAATGTGCTGGTCGGGCGGGCGGCGATGATCGAGCATCGACCGGGCGAAGCGTCGTTGGCGTTCCAGCAGGCGGCGGAGTTGCAGGAGACCAAGGAGTTCAGCTCATTCGCCGATCCGCCGGCCTGGTATTATCCGGTGCGGCGCGACCTGGCGGCGGCAGTGTTGGCAAGTGGCGATCGCGTCGGAGCGCAGCGTGAAGCGGAAGCGGCGCTGGCCTATCGGCCAAAAGATCCGGCACCGCTCGCGATCCTGGCGGCAATAGGCATGAACGGCACGCCTGAGAACCGGACCGTCAAGTAAAGGGCCGCCGCCGCGAATGCAGCGACGGCCCTCCCTTATCGACCAAAGTCGATCTTAGTTCAGGCAGCTTGCAGGCGCGGCGCCGTACGCGCCTGGCGCCGGCGCATGCCGAAGCCGACCGCGC
>NZ_JANMWY010000262.1:0-1962 GCF_031380695.1 Sphingomonas sp.
GGGGACTGGACGCCCCTTCATCAAGTCCGGGATGACAAAGAGGCTACACCGCCCTGACGAGCGGCAGCACCTCCGCGCCCGCGCCTCCGGCCGGTTCGTGGCGGATGGTGATGGTGGTGCCGGGGTGGGCGGGGGTGACAGTCAGGCGGGCGCGGCGCTGGCGGACGAGGGCTTCGACGATGCTGGTGCCGAGGCCGGCGGTGGCGGCGGGCGAACCCGGGGGCGGCATGCCGACGCCATTGTCGCCGACTTCGAGCGTCCATTCGCCACTGGCATGGGTGTCGCCGCCGCCGTCGCCGACATAATCGACGCGGATTAGGCCGGAGCGGCCATCGGGGAAAGCGTGCTTCAGCGCGTTGATGACGAGTTCGGTGACGATCAGGCCGAGGCTGACCGAAATGTCCGACGGGACGACCGATTCATCGACGGTGACGCGGAGTTTCAGCTTGGCCGCGTCGGGGATCATCGAGGCGGCGATGCTGGCGCACAGCCGGGTCAGGTAGGGGCGCAGCGCGATGGAGTCCTCGCCGGTGGTGGCGAGCTGGCGCTGGACCTCGGCGATCGAGAGGACGCGGTTGTGAGCCTGGTGGAGGTGGGTGCGGGCCTCGTCCGAGCCGACGCGGATCGCCGACTGCATGAGGACGCTGGCGATGATCTGCAGGCTGTTGGCGACGCGGTGCTGAAGTTCGCGGTTGAGCAGTAATTTGTCGGCGATGAGCTGTTCATTGTGGCGGGTGGCGGCGCGGGCGTCGGTGACGTCATCGACCGCCATCAGGATGCGGAAGACGGCGGGATCGTCGTAGTCGAGCGAGTGCGCGTCGACCCTGAGGCAGCGGCGCCCGCCGGACACGGCGCGTTCGAACAGCAGCTCGTACGGCGCGGTGGCGGCACCACCGGCGACCGCGCCGAGCAGCGAGCGGAGGCGCGCCAGGTCCCACACGCCCTGGCCCAGCGCGAAGATCGACTGACCTTCGATGGTCGCGGAATCGAGGCTGAAGGCAGCGCAGAAACTGTCGCTGGCCGTGACGACGACCAGGTCGCCGTTCAGCAGAACGAGCGGCGAGGTCGAGCTTCGCACCATCGCCTCGACCAGGGTCAGGGCGATCGCCGGGGGAAGGGGCGGCACGGGCGAATCGATAATCTTGACCCTTCACAAACAACGCGAACAATTGAGCGAACCCGTCCGTTCCGGACCCAACCGGTTGAATTCGCGCCCCAAGCATCAAAAAATCGCACCGTGCAGGGGTACGCGCCCGGGCCTGAGCCAGGCTGTGACGACAGTTTAACACAGGTTGGGCGGGAAGCGGAATGATCTTTAGGATAGCCGGATGGTGTGGCGGGCGTGCGGCGGGCTTGCTAAGCGGCGTCGATGCAACCCACCGCCGATCAAGAAATCGAAGTTCCGTTCGATGCCGCGCTGTCCGAGCGCTATCTCGTTTACGCGCTGTCGACGATCACGGCGCGGTCGCTGCCTGATGTGCGCGATGGGCTCAAGCCGGTCCATCGGCGGCTGTTGTGGGCGATGCGCTTGCTGAAGCTGGACCCGGCGTCGGCCTACAAGAAATGTGCGCGGGTCGTCGGCGACGTCATCGGCAAGTATCATCCGCATGGTGACCAGTCGGTGTATGACGCGATGGTGCGATTGGCGCAGTCGTTTTCGCTGCGTTATCCGCTGGTCGACGGGCAGGGCAATTTCGGCAATATCGACGGCGATAATGCCGCCGCCTATCGCTATACCGAAGCGCGGCTGACCGCGATCGCGCAGGCGCTGATGGCCGGGCTCGACGAGGGCACGGTCGACTTCAAGCCGACCTATAATGCCGAGGAGGAAGAGCCCGAGGTGATGCCCGGGCTGTTCCCCAATCTGCTCGCCAACGGATCGAGCGGGATCGCGGTGGGGATGGCGACCTCGATCCCGCCGCACAATGTCGCTGAGCTGATCGACGCGGCGGTGCATTTGAT
>NZ_JANMWY010000286.1:0-2643 GCF_031380695.1 Sphingomonas sp.
CGCCTGGTCGCTGCTCATTACTGACCTCGACCCGATCGCCCTCGACTTGCTGTTCGAACGCTTCCTCAACCCGGAACGCGTGTCGATGCCAGACTTCGACATCGATTTTTGTGAAACCCACCGCGACAAGGTGATCAGTTACGTCCAGGCGAAATACGGGCGCGACCGCGTTGCCCAGATCATCACCTTCGGCCGATTGAAGGCCCGCGCCGTATTGAAGGACACCGGTCGGGTGCTTCAGATGAGTTATGGCCAGGTCGACCGCCTCGCCAAGCTCATCCCCAACCACCCGACCGATCCGTGGACGCTCGAACGTTCATTGAACGGCGTCGGCGAGCTCGAAAAGGAATATCGCTCCGACCCCGACGTCAAGCGGCTGCTCGATCTGGCCATGAAGCTCGAGGGCCTGCCCCGCCACAGCTCGACCCACGCCGCCGGCGTCGTCATCGGCGACCGTCCGCTCGACGAACTAGTCCCGCTCTACCGCGACCCGCGTTCGGACATGCCGGTCACCCAGTTCGACATGAAATATGTCGAGGCGGCGGGGCTGGTGAAGTTCGATTTCCTTGGCCTCAAGACCCTATCCGTCCTCAAGGAAGCCCAGCGCCTGCTTGCCCAGTCGGGCCAGTCGGTCGATTATGCCGCGCTGCTGTGGGACGATCCCGCCGTCTACGAGCTGCTTCAGCGCGGCGACACGGTCGGCGTGTTCCAGCTCGAATCCGAAGGTATGCGCCGCACCCTCTCGGCCGTCCGCCCGACCGCATTCGGCGACATCATCGCGCTGGTTTCGCTCTACCGCCCCGGCCCGATGGACAATATCCCGATGTTCGGCGACCGCAAGAACGGCCGCGCCGAGCTCGCCTATCCCCACCCGATGCTGGTCGACGTGCTCAAGGAAACCTACGGCATCTTCGTTTATCAGGAGCAGGTGATGCAGGCGGCGCAGGTGCTTGCCGGCTACAGCCTGGGCGAGGCCGACCTCCTCCGCCGCGCGATGGGCAAGAAGATCAAGTCCGAGATGGACGACCAGCGCGAGCGCTTCCTGACTGGTGCCCTGGTCAACGACATCGCCAGATCTGACGCCAACACGCTGTTCGACCTGATCGACAAGTTCGCCGGCTATGGCTTCAACAAGAGCCACGCCGCCGCCTACGCGCTGATCGCCTATCACACCGCCTGGCTCAAGGCGCACCACGCGCCCGAATTCTTCGCCGCCTCAATGAGTTTCGACACCGCGACGACCGACAAGCTGGCGCTGTTCGTCGACGACATGCGCCGGGCGGGAGTCGAGTGCCTCGCTCCCGACATTAATCTGAGCGAAGCGTCATACAGCGTTGAAAATGGGGCAGTCCGCTACGCTCTCGGCGCGTTGAAAGGCGTCGGCGAGAAGGCGATGGAGGCGCTGGTCGCCGAGCGCGCAGCCAACGGCCCGTTCGCCAGCCTCGACGATTTCGCCGAACGGATCGACCCTCGCCTGCTCAACCGCCGCCAGCTCGAATCCCTCGCCGCCGCCGGTGCGTTCGACAGTCTCAATCCCGATCGCGCGGCTGTTTACGCCGCCGCCGAAACCATCCTCGCCCACGCCGCCAGCGCGTCGCACGCCCGCACGTCGGGGCAGGGTGGCCTGTTCGGCGGCGCATCCGACAGCGGCGTCGCCCCGATCCGCCTGCCGCGCGACGCCAGCTGGACCCTTGCCGAGCGCATGACCGCCGAGCGCGACGCCTTCGGCTTCTATTTCTCCGCCCACCCGGTCGACGCCCAGCGCCACTTGCTCGCCGCGCACAAGGTCCGCCGCTTCGCCGACCTCGCCGCGCTGCCCGCCCCGGCAGACGGCGGCCGCTCGCAATCGATGATGGCAGGCCTCGTCGAAACTGCGAAGTGGGCCACCTCGGCCAAGGGTCGTCGCTACATGCGAGTCACCATGTCCGATCCGTCGGGCCAGTTCGACGCCACCGCTTTCGACGACGAGCCGTGCGCGGCACTGCAAGCCGCCGCGAAATCGGGCGCGTGCGGGCTGATAACCGTCGAACTCGACCGCCGCCCCGGCGACGACGTCCCGCGCGTGTCGATCAAGCGCTTCCAGCCCCTCGGCGAAATGGCGAACCGGACCCGCCTGCAGATGGAGATCGCCGTGACAGACGCCGCGCAGATTGCGACCGTGTCGCGCGAATTAGCCAGTGCCCGCGGGGGGACCGGCGCGGTTCGCTTTCGCGTCGACCTATCGAGCGAACGCGAGGCAGTGGTTATCGCTGGCCGCGATTTTCGACTGGATGCTGATCTGGCCGCAAGGCTCGAACGCTTGCTCGGCAAGGGTCAGGTCGCGCTAACCGTGCAATCGTCACCGCAACTCGCTTTGGTTGGATAGCTCCTCCCCAAGTAAGGCCGGGGAGGAGTCTGATCCTACGCCATCGTGAACCCGTCCTTGTTGACCAGGCTGGTGATATGCTTGTTCTGCTCGGGCGTAATCTCGCCCTTGAGGCGCGGAAAGACCTCGTTTTCCTCCATGGCTGCATGAGTTGCGACCGACTGTCGGAACTCGCGCACCGTATCTAGCCACCGCAGGTCGTCGGTCTTCATCTCGCCAAGCCTGAACAGGAACGTCTTGACCTCGCCATGCTCGAGCTCGAGCTGGTCGGCATCGGC
>NZ_JANMWY010000031.1:0-22748 GCF_031380695.1 Sphingomonas sp.
CGGGAAGCCGGTGCCGTCGACCAAGGTGATCACGCTGCACTTCGAACTGGACGAGGCGTAGCGAAAGCGAGCACGCGGGAAGGGGGCTGGTCGCTCGCGCTGCCGCGCCCTATCTTGGCGGTATGCCGGTCTTTCCCCCACCCTCCTCGCCTCGCGCCGCACTCGCCGACCTGCTTGCTGTCATGCGTCAGCCGAGCCGCGAGCGAGTAATCGGCGCGATCCTGGCGATCCTGTCGACCATCATCATCATCATCCTGTTCCTAGTCGACCCGCAGATCAACACCGCGCCGCCGCGAACGATCGTTTACGTCGAATCCTACGGACCGGACCGGACTGACGCCGACATCAAGCGCGACCAGATCAAGGACCAGAAGGAGCGCGACGCCTTTAAGGAAGCGAAGAAGAAGCAGTTCCAGAAGCTCGAAAAGCAGCTGGGCATGTGAGCGACGACGACGCGCGCTTCATGGCCGAGGCGATTGCGCTCGGCGAGCGGGCGCGGGGGCGAACCGCGCCCAACCCCAATGTCGGCTGCGTCATCGTCGCCGACGGGACGATCGTCGGGCGGGGGGCAACAGCGCCGCAGGGACGGCCACATGCTGAGGCTGTCGCCCTCGACGACGCAGGCGAGCGGGCAACAGGCGCGATTCTCTACACCAGCCTCGAGCCCTGCGCCCATGCGAGCACGCGCGGGCCGACCTGTGCGACGATCATCGCGGCGGCCGGGGTTGCGCAGGTCGTTGCCGCGATCGTCGATCCCGATCGGCGCACGGCGGGGGCTGGGCTGGCCGCGCTGCGCGCCTCCGACGTGTCTGTCGAAACGGGGCTGATGGCCGATCAGGCTGCCGCGAGCCTGGCCGGCTACCTCACGCGGGTTGCGCTGGGCCGGCCACGGATCACGCTCAAGCTGGCGTTGTCGATCGACGGCAAGATTGCGCTGCCCTCGGGCGAATCGAAGTGGATCACCGGCGAGGATGCGCGCGCTCACGTCCATCTCGAGCGCGCCCATGCCGACATGATATTGGTCGGGCGCGGCACCTATCTGGCGGATTCGCCGAAGCTCGATGTTCGCCTGCCGGGCCTTGAAGACCGGTCGCCGCGCCGCGCCCTGCTGACTCGCGGCGAGGCGGTCGACGGGTGGGAAATATTGCATTCGCCGCAGGATGTGTTTGCCCTGCGCGACGTCAACGACCTGCTGGTCGAGGGAGGATCGGCGACCGCCACCGCCTTCCTCGCCGCCGACCTTATCGACCGGATCATCATCTATCGCGCGCCGATCGTGGTTGGCGAGGGCAGGAACAGCGTCGGCTATATCGGCCTCGACGCGATCGCCGACGCCCATGGGCGGTGGCGCGCAGCTGTCTTCGCCCCGCTTGGCATCGACCGCCTCGAAGCCTACGAGCGCCTGCGCAGCTGAAGAGAGGGGCAAATGTTCACCGGCATCGTTACTGGCATTGGTACTGTTCGCAGCTCGGAGCAACGCGGCGACCTGCGGCTGGTGATCGGCTGCGATTATGACATGGGCGCGATCGATCTTGGCGCGTCGGTCGCTTGTTCGGGCACCTGTCTGACCGTTGTCGACAAGGGCGCGGACTGGTTCGCGGTCGATGTGTCGGGCGAGACTATTGCCTGCACCGCGCAGGGCCTGTGGTGCGCGGGCGCACGGCTCAACGTTGAGCGAGCGCTGCGGCTTGGCGACGAGCTCGGCGGGCACCTCGTCACCGGGCACGTCGACGCGGTGGCAACGGTTGCCAGCGTCATCGAAGAGGGCAGTTCGCTGGCTGTCGCGATCGACGTGGCGCGCGCGCTCGGACCGATGATCGCCGCGAAGGGCTCGGTCACGCTCGATGGCGTCTCGCTGACCGTCAACAGCGTCGAAGATCGGCCGGAAGCAACGAGTTTCAGCGTTAACCTAATTCCGCACACCGCCAACCACACGACGCTGGGCGGCCTGAGGGCCGGACGGCAGCTGAACGTGGAAATCGACGTGCTCGCCCGTTATCTACAGCGAATGACGTCCCGCACTGCAATGTGAAAAACTGGGTTCCATATCACATTGCCGTGTGATATTCTGAAATCATGTCGACAATTCTTATCGAGCGCCTGTCCTCGATCATCGCCACCGGTGAAGTCAGCAGGGCGGGTCTCGCCCGCGCCGCCGGTCTCCATCCCAACTCGCTTCGCAAACTTGGCCGCGACGACTGGAATCCAACTGCCGATACGCTCGTGCGGTTGGAGAAGTTGATCCAGGGCGGCAGGGCCGACGTGCTGGTCGGGCCCGAAGCAATCATCGACGAAGCGCGCAACGGGCGCATGTTCATCATGGTCGACGACGACGACCGCGAGAATGAGGGCGACCTCATCATTCCCGCGCAGATGGCAACGCCAGATGCGATCAACTTCATGGCACGCCACGGGCGCGGCCTGATTTGTCTTGCGCTGGGCAAGGAGCGAGTCGACCAACTCACGCTGGAGCCGATGGCGCGCAATAACGGCACGCGCCACGAGACCGCCTTCACCATCTCGATCGAGGCGCGCGAAGGCGTGACGACCGGAATCAGCGCGGCCGACCGGGCGCGGACGATCGCGGTCGCGATCGATGCCAGCCGGAGCAAGGATGATCTCGTTTCACCCGGCCATGTCTTCCCGCTGGTGGCGCGCCCCGGCGGCGTCCTGGTCCGCGCCGGCCATACCGAAGCGGCGGTCGACGTTTCGCGCCTTGCCGGGCTGAATCCGTCGGGCGTAATCTGCGAGATCATGCGCGAGGACGGCACGATGGCCCGGCTCGACGACCTGATCGAGTTTGCTGCGATTCACGGAATGAAGATCGGCACGATCCGCGACCTCATCGCCTACCGGCTGAAGAAGGACCATCTGATCGAGCGGGTCGACGATAGCAGCTTCGTCAATCAGCGCGGGGCCAAATGGTCGTGCGTCGTGTTCCGCGACAAGGCGAGCGACACGGAGCAATTCGCGCTGGTTCACGGCGCAATCGATTCCTCGAGGCCGGTGCTGGTGCGGATGCATGCGGTCGACATCTTCGCCGACATGCTGGGCGAGGCGAGCGATCGCGCCGGCCTCCTCCAAGGAGCGATGAAGATGATCGAACAGGAAGGGTCGGGCGTAATCGTGACGCTTCGAGTGGCCGCGCCGAAACCCATCTCGCATGCGACGGGCATCCGGTCGGGGCGGGTCGGCGAAAGCGGCGACGAACTGCGCACCTATGGCGTCGGCGCGCAGATCCTGTCCGCACTGAACATTCACGAGATGATCCTGCTCACCAATTCACGCCATTCGCCGGTCGGTCTGTCGGCCTATGATCTCACCATCGTCGAGGAACGACCGATCACGAAGTTGCCGTCGGGGGAGGCCGCCTGATGGCCCATGTGCTGATCGCCGAGGCGCGCTTCTATGGCCACCTCAACGACATGCTGCTGGCGGGCGCGCGGGCGGCGCTTGAGGCGGCCGGGCATAGCCACGAAACGGTCACCGTGCCGGGGGCGCTCGAGTTGCCGGCGACGATCGCGCTGGCGGGAGAGAGCGAGCAGTTCGATGCCTATGTGGTGTTGGGCGTCGTCATTCGCGGCGAGACTTATCATTTCGAGATCGTCGCCGGTGAAAGCGCACGCGCGATCATGGCGCTGACGCTCGACGGGCTGGCGATCGGCAACGGCATCTTGACCGTGGAGAACGAAGCGCAGGCAATCGTCCGGGCCGATCCCAAGCAAGGCGACAAGGGCGGCGACGCCGCTAAGGCCGCGCTGGTCCTGCTCGTGCTGAAGGACCGTTTCGCCTAGTCGAGCGCCAGCCACACCTCGTTGCGGCGCAGCGGCCCGGGGATCATCGGCGAATTGTAAAAGGCATATTCTGGCTCGGCCTCGCTCTTCTCGCCATGCCGCGCCAGCCAGCCGCGCAGGCGATCTTCCTGCCCGGCAAGATCCCGGTCATCGGGCCGCCCGGCGAAGGACACCACCGCGACCCGGCGCGGCGGGATTGTCACGAGTTCGATCTCGTCGGGCGGCTCGGGCAAATCATCGGTCGCACGCCCGGCCGGCATGACGAATCGGGTGCGCCAGCCGCCTTCCATCTCGTCGTCGAACAAGGGCGGTTCGGTAGCCATCGGGTCGCCCGCATCCTGGACCACCGGCACCGTCATCGCCAGCGGGGTGCCCGGGCGCGACTTGGCAAAGAGATAGTCCGACAAGCGGCGGAAGCCCTCGCCCAGCGCCCGCCCGCGCGCGCCATGGACAATGGTTTCGGCGGTGACGATTTCGGGATAGCTGCGGATCTGGAAATCGCCATCGGTGCGAAGCGCGCGGTAGTCGGGCTCCTCTGTCGCCTTTTCACGTAGATAATAGAGCACCGCTCCAGCAGTCAGCACAGCGCCGGCCGCTCCGAACCCGGCAAGCCATTTCTTCTGCATTGCTCCAACTCCTGTTCCAACAGGGAAACCGGTCAGGCGGCTTGCTGTTCCGCAATGACCGGATAGTCGACATAGCCCTGGGCTCCCTGGCTGTACCAAGTCGCCATGTCCGCCTCTGCCAGAGGCGCGCCCAAACGAAGGCGATCGACCAGGTCGGAGTTGGAAATAAAGGGTCGGCCGAAGCTGATCGCATCGGCCACGCCTTCGGCGAGCGCAGCCTTCGCCCGCGCGCCGTCGAAATCGCTATTGAGCAGAATCTTGCCCGAATAATGGCGGCGCATGGCGGGACTGACACGAGCGGTCTGATTACTGCCGAAGGTCGATCCGGCGACGGGTTCGCGTAATTCAATCCACGGCAGGCCGACTGCCCGAAGCCGCTGGGCGAGCGCAACGAACAACACCTCGGGGTCCGGGTCGTCGACGCCCTGCGACGGGGCGTTGGGCGAAAACCGGATGCCGGTGCGTGCCATGCCTGCTGCCGCAGCAACGGCTTTGACCACCTCCAGCGCCAGACGCATGCGATGGTCGATCGATCCGCCATAATCGTCGTCGCGCAGATTGGCCGAACCGCGCAGAAACTGGTCGATCAAATAACCGTTGGCGGCGTGAATCTGCACTCCGTCGAACCCGGCCGCGATCGCATTGCGGGCGGCCGTCGCATAGTCGTCGATGATGCGCGCGATATCTGCAAGGCTCACTGCCCGCGCTTCGACATAAGGCTGCTTGCCGTCATAAGTGTGCGCCATGCCCGGCGCGGTGGTGGCCGAGGCCGAAACCGGCTGTCCCCCACCCACGCTGGGGTGAACCAACCGCCCCATGTGCCACAGCTGCGCGACGATCCGCCCTCCCGCCGTATGGACCGCGTCGGTAACCGGCTTCCATCCTTCAACCTGCGCCGCACTCCACAGCCCCGGCGCGTGGGGCCAGCCGAGGCCCTCGCGGCTGATCCCGGTCGCTTCGGAAATGATCAACCCGGCACTCGCCCGTTGCGCATAATAGGTCGCGGCAAGCGAACCGGGCACCCCGTCGCGGCCGGCGCGGGCGCGGGTTAACGGGGCCATGACGATGCGATTGGGCAGGCTCAGCGCGCCGAGCGCCAGCGGGCAGAACAGGGTGGGAATGACGTGCCTCCTTGATGAAGTCTCGCCGCCCAAGCAGCCACGCTTGTTTCGGGGCGGCTCTTCGACGAAGGCGCCGAGGTAGGAGGTTGGTGCGGCAATGCAAGACGAAGTCACCGGCGCGCGGCGTCCCCATCGGCTGGCGTTCACTGGATTGCTCGTCGGCAATGTCGCGCTCGCCTGCGGGTCGTGGATGGTGAGGGTCGCCGATACCGGTGCGGTGGCGGCGGCTTTCTGGCGATTATTGCTGGCCGTGCCCATGCTGGCGCTGCTCGGGCATATCGTCGGGCAGCCCCTGCGCTGGCCAGGGCGCGGATTGTTCATCGCTATTGCCGTAGCCGCGTTCTTCTTCGCGATCGATCTTGGCGCATGGCACCTCGGCATTCGCCTGACCAAGCTCGCCAATGCGACCCTGTTCGGCAATATTTCGAGTTTCCTGTTCGCTGCCTATGGCCTGTGGCTGGCACGACGCCGGCCGAGTGCGGTGCAGGTGGGCGCGCTGCTCCTTGCGGCATCCGGATCGGCATTGCTGATGGCCGATAGTGCCGAGCTCAGCACCACCCACCTGCGCGGTGACCTGCTCGCACTGATCGCCGGGCTGTTTTACGGCGTCTACCTGGTCATCGTCGAACGGGCCCGCGGGACGGTCCAGCCGCTGCCGCTGCTGCTGATGGCCAGCGTCGTCGGCGCCGCCGTCCTGCTGCCGATCGCACTGGCGATGGGCGAGCAGATCATGCCGCACAACTGGACGCCGCTGATCGCGCTGGCGATCGGGTCGCAACTGATCGGCCAAGGGTTGCTGGTCTTCGCCATCGGCGAAATGTCGCCGCTGGTGATCGGCCTGGCGCTGCTGACCCAACCCGCGATGTCGGCGACGATCGGTTGGGTCGTCTATGGCGAACGGTTGACGGCACGCGACTGGACCGGCGCGGCGGCGATCGCCGGTGCGTTGCTGCTGGTGCGCTTGCGCCCGGCGACCGCCGCGACATATTAGGAGCGATGGACGACACCCACGCCCCGCTGGCCCAGATTCGCCGCCGCCTTGCCCTTAGTGTTGGCGAAAATGCGGTGTTCGACGGGTGGGGCGAGGCAGCGGTCGACAGCGCGGCGGCGGCAATCGGCGTCGATCCGGCGGTCGCGCGGCTGGCCTTTCCAACTGATCAGGCGAGCATGATCGCCGCCTATGTCGAGGCCGTCGACGAGGCGCTGGTTGCGGCTTTTCCTCCGGAAACGATCGCGGCGATGCGCGTATCCGCCCGAATTCGCGCGCTTCTGGTCAAGCGGCTCGCGGTGATGGCCCCGGCGCGTGAGGCCGTGCGACGCGCGCTGGCGATATTGGCGATGCCACAGAATCTGCCCACGGCGGCGCGGCTCGGCTGGCGCAGCGCCGACACGATGTGGCGGCTGGCGGGGGATACGGCGACCGATTTCAACCATTATTCCAAGCGGGCCATCCTCGGCTCAATCTACGCTGCAACCCTGTTGGTGTGGATCGATGACGACAGCGAGGGGATGGCCGATACGCTCGCCTTTCTCAATCGCCGCCTGGCTGGAGTCGGACGGTTCGAGAAGGCCAAGGCGCAGTGGCTCTGCTCGTCCGATCGCCGCCCCTCGCTGGCGCGGTTCGTCGGGCGGTTGCGCTATCCGCCGAAGTAGGGAACAGCGCGATTTGCGCTTGCCTCCAGTTAATGATAATCACTCGCAAATGGCGCCACTGACTAGCCTCGACCAGTTGAAGATTGGCACGCGTGCCGAAATTGCGACCATCGACTGGGCCTCGCTCGGTGAAGCCGAAGCCTGCCGCCTGCGCCATTTCGGGTTCGACGAAGGCGTCGCGGTCGAGCCGCTCCACCTTGGGCCGTTCGGCAAGGATCCGCTGGCCGTCAGGGTCGGGCGGATGACCGTCGCGATCCGCCGCGCCCACGCCCGCGCCGTGCGCGTCGTCCCTATCGCCGCCTGATCCCCCGATGAAGCAGGCTCCGCTGATCGCGGTGGTCGGCAATCCCAATGCCGGCAAGAGCGCGCTGTTCAACGCGCTGACCGGCGCGCGGCAGAAGGTCGGCAACTATCCCGGCGTAACGGTCGAGCGGAAGATCGGCAAGCTGCTGCTGCCCGATGGCGCGCCAGCCGACCTGGTCGACTTGCCTGGCGCCTATGGTCTCGACCCGAGCAGCCCCGACGAAGCGGTGACCCGCGACGTGTTGCTCGGCAAGCAGGAGGGCGAGCGGCTGCCCAGCGCGCTGCTCATCGTAGTCGATGCGTCGAACCTCGATAATCATCTGCGGTTCGCGCTGCAGTTGATCGACCTTGGCCTGCCGACGGTGGTGGCGCTCAACATGATCGACCTGGCAACGCGCGACGGGCTGGAGCTTGATTCGGCCAAGCTGGCCGAGGAGCTGGGCGTGCCGGTGATCGAGACGGTCGCGGTGCGCAAGCGCGGGATCGACGAGTTACGCACGACCCTGTCCACGCTGCTGCTCGCCCCGCGCAAAATTCGCGCCGGTGCCGGGCCAAGCCACGACGGCTTCGACCTGCAGCGCCGCGCCCGGGCGGTCGCGCTGGGCGCGATCGTCCGCGAGACGCCGGTGCGGCGGATTACCCACCGGCTCGACGGCATCCTGCTTCATCCGGTGATCGGCCCGCTGATCCTCGCCATTGTCCTGTTCGTCATGTTCCAGGGTGTGTTCGCGTGGAGCGCGGTTCCGGCCGATGCAATCGACCGCGGCGTGTCGGCACTCGGGGCGGCGGTCGGGCCGTTGCTCCCCGGCGGCCTGCTGCGCTCGCTGATCGTCGACGGGGTGATCTCGGGAGTCGGCGCGGTGCTGGTGTTCCTGCCGCAGATATTGATCCTGTTCTTCTTCATCCTGCTGCTCGAGGGGTCGGGCTACATGGTCCGCGCCGCCTTCCTGATGGACCGGCTGATGAGCCGGGCAGGGCTGTCGGGGCGGGCGTTTATCCCGTTGCTGTCGAGCTTCGCCTGCGCCGTACCGGGGATCATGGCAACGCGGACGATCGAGGATCCCAAGGACCGGCTGACGACGATCCTGGTCGCGCCGCTGATGACCTGCTCGGCGCGCCTCCCCGTTTACACGCTGATCATCGCCGCCTTTATCCCGCGCCGCGATGTTGTACCCGGCATCGGCCTGCAGGGGCTGGTAATGCTCGGCCTCTATATTGCCGGGGTCATCGGCGCGCTGGTCGCGGCGCTGGCGCTACGCAAGTTCGTCGTGCGCGGGGGCGGCGGCGGGTTTATGATGGAACTGCCCAAATATCAAATGCCGCGCCTGTCCGACATCGCCATCGGCCTGTGGCAGCGCGTAGCGATCTTCCTGAAACGCGCGGGGACGATCATCCTGCTGACGACGGTCATCCTGTGGGCGCTGTCGTCGGTGCCGCGTGCCGGCCCGGGTCAGAAGCAGAGCGAAGTGTCGATCGCCGGTCATATCGCGAGCGGGATCGAAGTCGTCGTCCGGCCGATCGGGTTCAACCACGAGATTGCGCTGGCGCTGTTGCCGGCGATGGCGGCGCGCGAAGTCGCCGTCGCGGCCATCGCGACCGTTTATGCGATCGACGCGGACAAGAATGTCACGGTCGACCAGACACTGGCCGAGAAATTGCGGGAGCGCTGGCCGCTATCGACCGCGCTCGCCTTCCTCGCCTGGTTCGTGTTTGCGCCGCAGTGCATCTCGACAATTGCCGTCACCCGGCGCGAGACCAATGGCTGGAAATGGCCGCTGTTCATGGTCGCCTATCTGTTTGTGCTGGCCTATCTCGCAGCTGGACTGACCTATTGGCTGGCGGTCGCTGCGGGGCTTGGCTAGGACGGCATCCAGAGCGAACTGGAGAGAATGATGGCTGGCAGCGTGAACAAGGTGATCCTGGTTGGGAACCTCGGCAAGGACCCCGAGTCGCGATCCTTCGCCAATGGCGGCAAGGTCGTCAGCTTCAGCGTCGCGACCTCCGAGAATTGGAAGGACCGCGCGTCGGGCGAGCGCAAGGAAAAGACCGAGTGGCATAATGTCTCGATCTTCAGCGAGGGCCTCGCCGGCGTCGCCGAGAAATATCTGAAGAAGGGCTCGAAAGTCTATCTCGAGGGCCAGCTCGAGACGCGCAAGTGGCAGGACCAGTCGGGCAACGACCGTTATTCGACCGACGTCGTGCTGCGCCAGTTCAACAGCTCGATGGTCCTGCTCGACGGTCGCGAGGGCGGTGGCGGCGGATCGCGCGGCGGCGGCTATGGCGACGAGTTTGGCGGCGGTGGTGGCGGCAGCGGCGGGGATCGTTTCGCCGGTGGTGGCGGCGCTCGGTCCCAGTCGCGTCCGCAACCGGCGGCGTTCGACACCGACCTCGACGACGACGTGCCGTTTTAAGCGCTAGTCCGCTGTTCCCTTGAGCTTGGCCAGCGCGGCAAACGGGCCTGCTTCGGATTCGCTCATCACCCCCGCTGCCCTGAGGGCCGCATCTGCGTCGGGCCCGCGCGGATAGGGATCGAGCGCCAGCGCCAACGTGTCAGCGATCGCTTCGCCGAGGTCGATAGCCTGGCCATCGTGGAACATCGTGTCGAGCGAATCCTCATCCAGTTCGAGTTCCGCCTCGGGCGCGTCGACCGTCGGCGCGGGGACGAAGCGCAGGGCGAACCGCTCGTCGATCGCTGCCGGTACCGGATCGCCGCTGGCGATGCAGGCCTGTTTGAGCTGCGCCTTGACCCGGCCTTCGCAGGTGACCGTCTTGCCGTCGCGGTGGAGCATGACGTGCGCCTCGAATCGGTCGAGCGACAGCAGGTCGAGCCGCTTCGCCACCGTCGCGCGCTCACCCTCGTCCGCCGTCAGGTCCAGGCGATCGCCGTCGCGGATCGAGTCGATCGCCAGTCGGTGTGCGAAATCCCTCACGACCAGCGCCCGGCAATGACCGCATCGACATCGAGTGCCGCCAGCCGATCGGCCAGCGCGCGGCATTCGCCCGCCGAATGCGCCAGCGCCTGATCGCCGACCGGATCGTCGCGATAAAGGCTGCGGCGCACCGTGTCGTTCCAGTCGCCCTCGCCTGCCATCGCCCGCCGCCAGCGGTCGATCCGGCTCGCTAGGCTGCCGACCAGGTGGCGGACCTGCTTGCCGAGCGTGGCGTCGAACCCCTGTTCGCGCATCTGCGCATCCATGTCGGTGATGAACGCCTCGGTCAGTGTGACCGCCGCCGTGCGATACTCGTCACCGCCGTCCTCGATCCGCAGCGTGACCAGCGCCAGCACGGTCGCCAGCACCGCGAAGCGCCCATCCATCGTGTCGGGTATTTCGCCCGCCCGATACCAATGCGACGAGCGGGCGATGTTCACCGCAGGGTCATAAGCGGCGGACGACAGCGGCGCGCCAGACCGGAGTCGCGCAAAGAGAGAGGTCATGGGTTGGTCCTTTGCGCCTTGCTTCACAGGCGTCGTCCCGCATATTGAGCGCGCGCGATCGCGACACAAGCGTCGTCAAGGAGATTTCATGACCTGCCGCCTTCTTCCACTCTCCGCGCTGGCGTTCGCCGCCCTGCTCGTCTCGGGCTGCGCCGGAGTCCGCGATCACCGCGGCTACGTCATGGACAAGGCGCTGGCGACGGCGATCCAGCCCGGTGTCGACAATCGCGACTCGGTCCAGAAGACGCTCGGGCGGCCGACCTTCTCCGGCCAGTTCACCGACAATGACTGGTATTATCTGTCGCGCGACACATCGGCGCTCGCGTTCCGCAACCCGCATGTGAACAAGCAGAGCCTGCTCCACATCGGCTTCGACGCTGCCGGTAACGTCGCGACGGTCGAGACGACCGGCAAGGAAAAGATCGCTGCCGTCCATCCTTATGGCAAGAGCACGCCGACGCTGGGCCGCAAGCGCAGTTTCTTTGACGAGATATTCGGCAATATCGGCATGGTCGGGTCGGGCGGATTGCCGGGGGCCGGCAATGGCGGACCGGGGCAGTAGGACTCTCGCCCGCCGCGCGCTTTTGGCCTAGTCTAGCGGCATGACCGCGACCCCCGACGGCATCACTTATGCCGACTATCTCGACCTGGATCATCTGCTCGACGCGCAGCATCCGCGGTCCGAGCTCCACGACGAGCTGCTGTTCATCGTCATCCACCAGACGAAGGAATTGTGGCTCAAGCAGATTCTCCACGAGCTTGGGCTGGCGACGATGCTGGTGCGCGAGGATCGCTTTGCCGAAGCGCACAAGGCGCTGTCGCGGATCAGCCGCATCCAGTCGGTAATGACCCTGTCGTGGGACGTGTTGTCGACCCTGACGCCGGTTGATTACGTCGCCTTTCGCCACGTGCTGGGAACATCCTCTGGGTTCCAGTCGGCCCAGTTTCGCGAGTTCGAATTTCGCCTGGGCCTCAAGGAAGCGGCCTTTCTCGACCGTGGGGAAGGCGGCAGCGCCGGTCAAAATCGGCTCCGCGCGGCGCTTGACGAGCCCAGCCTGTGGGACGAGGCCAATGGTGCCCTTTTTCGTCAGGGATTCCCGATCGACGACCCGGACGCGATCCGGGCCGGCTGGCTCGCCGTCTATCGCGACAGCGAGACATGGTTCGGCCTTTATCAGCTGGCCGAGAAACTGGTCGACATCGACGATGCGCTGGCGGCGTGGCGGCACAAGCATCTGCTGACGGTCGAGCGGATTATCGGCTTCAAGCGCGGCACCGGCGGATCGGACGGCGCGGCCTATCTGGCGGCGACGCTGGCCAAGCGCGCCTTTCCCGCGCTCTGGTCGCTGCGCACCGAGTTGTGAGCTTCAAGCGCCTCTTCTCGCGCGCCCTTGGTGCCGCGCCGGGACGGCTGCACATGGCGGCGCATAGTCATCATCTGGGGCCTGATGTCAGCTTCACCGGGCAGGTGGAATGCTGGGACGACGCGGCCCGGCTGGCTGATCGCAAGTGGGACCGGATTATGGGTGCAGTATGGCCCGCAGCGCAGGCGCATGCCGCGGCAGAGCTCGGCACCGGCGAGCCAGGCGAGATCGTGTTCGCTAGCAATACGCACGACCTCCTGATCCGCCTCGTCGCCGCCTGTCCGCGCCGCGCCGGCAAACCGCTGCGCATCCTCACCAGCGACGGCGAATTTCATAGCGCCCGCCGCCAGTTCGCGCGGTGGGAGGAGGCGGGCGAGGCGGTTGTCACGCGTATTTCGACCGAATCGTTCGAAACATTTGGCGGCCGTCTCCTAGCGGCCATCGCGCGAGATGCTCATGATTTGATCTTCGTCTCGCAATTGATGTTCGGCAGCGGCCTAGTGGTCGATGACATCGCTCCGATCGCTGCCGCTGGCCGCCCCGACGGTCCGTGGGTCGCGATCGATGGCTATCACAGCTTCATGGCGATCGACCGCCCCTTCCCCGCCCCGCTCGGCGATACGGCCTTCTTCCTCGGCGGCGGCTATAAATATGCGATGGCAGGCGAAGGCGTGGCGTTCATGCACTGCCCGCCCGGATACGGCCCACGCCCGCCGATTACCGGCTGGTATGCCGAGTTCGACGAGCTCGGACTCGCCCCCGGGCAAGTCGGCTACGCGCCCGACGCAATGCGCTTTATGGGCGCGACGTTCGACGCGTCGGGGCTGTATCGGTTCAACGCGGTGCAGCACATGCTCATCGACGAGGGGCTGACCACCACCGCCATCTCCAACCATGTCGCGGCGCTTCAGCAGCGGTTGCTAGACACGATCGAGGGTTCGGCGCTCGGCAGGGCACAGTTGCTGAACCCGCCGACGTCCGGCCCTCACGCGCGTTTCCTCGCCTGGCGCAGTCCCAGCGCCGCCGCCTGGTGCGACCAGATGATGCGCGAATGTTGCATCACGGACGTGCGCGGCGACGTGCTTCGGGTCGGGCTTGGCCTCTATCATGACGAAGCGGATATCGACGCCTTCGCCGCCCTCGCCCGCGCGCTCGTCTAGCGACCGAGACCATCGCGCAGCAGGCGGCTTGCCGCTGCCGCGACGGCGTCCGGATCCTCGTTCCCCCACACGCCGAACCGCAGACCGAGGAACACGTTCATCCCCATGATCGCCCAAGCCGCGACTTCCTGATCGAAAGGTCCCCCGTGGGTCAGGTCGCCCTGCTCCGCGCCGGCCTGAAGCCGGGCGGCAATACGGGTCGCGGTGGTTTGGTAATGCGCCTTGAACCCGGCCGGGTCGACGAACTCCGCCTCGTCGATGATCCGATAGACTTCGCGATGTCGTTCAACGAACCGCAGGTAGGCAGCGAGCGCGCGGCGCTCGAGATCGAGCGCGTCGCTGGCACCGTCCAGCGCCGGCGCGACCGCGTCGCGCACTCGCTCCGACATGTCGCGGACGAGCGCGGCGAACAGCGCCTCCTTGCTGTCGAAATATGTATAGAAAGTGCCCAGCGCGACCGCCGCCCGCTGGGTGATCGACGCGATCGAGCTTTCGGCAAATCCGCGCTCGCCGAACTCGGTAAGGGCAGCGTCGAGAATGCGGCGTAGCGTCTTTTCACCCCGGGCGGTGCGGGGCGCCTTGCCCTCGCTCGCCCGGCTCGCCACCGACGATTGCATAAAAAAATCCCCCACCCGGCGTATTGAAGTTGAAAGCTGGTTCACCTTTCATTATGCGAGGTGACAAGACGACGCAACCGGGTGACCGGCATGCCGCCACTAAGGGGAGGATTACCATGTACTGTCACTATAATCACGCGCGCGCATTGCTGTTGGCCACCACTGCGGCGCTGATCGCGACGCCCTCCTTTGCTGCCACCCAGGCCGAACCTCCGGCGAGCACGGCAGCAGCAGCCGAGCCTGCCGACGGCGACACCGGAGCAATTGTCGTCACCGCCCGCCGCCGTGCCGAGTCGCTGAAAGACGTACCGGTCGCGGTCACCGCGTTCACCGGAGCGCAGTTGGAGAAATCTGGCGCGATCGACATTACCGACGTCGCCCAGACCACGCCTAACGTCTCGTTCGAAGTCTCGCGCGGCACCAACTCGACGCTCAGCGCCTTCATCCGCGGCGTCGGCCAGCAGGACCCCGTGGCCGGCTTCGAGCAAGGCGTCGGCATCTACGTCGACGATGTCTATCTCAACCGCCCGCAGGGTGCCGTGCTCGACATTTACGATGTCGAGCGGATCGAGGTGCTGCGCGGGCCGCAGGGCACGCTTTACGGCCGCAACACGATCGGCGGCGCGGTGAAATATGTCACGCGGCGCCTGTCCACCAAACCGTCCCTCAGCCTCAAGGGCACGGTCGGAGAATACGGCCAGCTCGATGCGGTCGTGAGCGGTTCGGTGCCACTGTCCGACATGCTCCGCGTTGGTGCGGCGGTCGCCCGGCTCCACCGCGGTGGCTTCGGTACCAACGTCACCACCGGCGCTGACAATTACAACAAGGACATCAAGGCAGGCCGGGCCTCGCTCGAACTGGGCCGCGACGAGTCCGCGCTCCTCCGCCTCAGCGCCGATTACACGCGCGACGATAGCAAGCCACGCGGCGGTCACCGGCTGATCCCGGGTCTGCGTTCGGGGACGCCGGTGCTGGCCAATGTCTTCGACAGCCAGGGCGGTCTCGTCGACCCGCGGCAGAAGGTCACGTCGAAGGGCGCCGCCGCCAACGCCCAGGTCGAGTTGATGGACGGCATCCTGCTGAAGTCGATCACCGCTTATCGAAAGGACGACAGCGCGACGCCGATCGACTTCGACGCGCGTCCTGCCGTCGACGTCGACGTCCCCGCTTTCTATCGCAACAAGCAGTTCAGCCAGGAACTGCAAGTCCAGATCAACAAGGGCCCGCTGCAGGGGCTGCTTGGTGCCTATTATCTCGATGCCAAATCGTTCACCGCGTTCGACGTTCGCCTGTTTACCTCGCTCGCCGGCCTGACCGCCTTTACTCGGGGTAATGTCGGCACGAAGACCTGGGCGATTTTCGGCGATTTCACATATATTTTAAGCCCGCAATTCGCAGTCTCGGTCGGTGGGCGCTACACCGACGACCGGCGGACCTCGACCATCTTCCGCCAGAATTACCGCGGCGGCGGTTCGCCGCTGTTCGGCGGAGCGGGGGCCGCCTTCGGCGCGCCCTCGTCCAACTTCACCGGCACGCGCAAGGACACCGGCTTCACCCCGCGCGCCTCGATCAGCTTCAAGCCCGACGCCAACAACAGCTTCTACGCCAGCTATGCGCAGGGCTTCAAAGGCGGCGGCTTCGATCCGCGCGGGGTGTCAGCATCGGCGCCGGACACCAACCGCGATGGAGTGCGCAGCTATGATGAAATTTACAATTTCCTGACCTTCCGCCCCGAACAGGTGACGACCACTGAAATCGGCTACAAGGCGTCATTGTTCGACCGCCGTGCCTACACTGCTCTGGCCGTGTTCAATTCCGACTATAAGGACGTGCAGATTCCGGGCTCGGCGGGGACCTTCGTCGGGGGCCTGCCAACGTTCATTGGTATCACCACCAACGCTGCCAAGGCGCGCATCCGCGGTGTGGAGTGGGAAGGTGACGCTCGCATCGCCGGCGACCCCGGCGGCACGCGCCTCAACCTTGGCTGGTCGGCCGGCTATATCGACGCCAAGTACCGCAGCTATGTCACCGTCGTCAGCTTCAGCCCGACGACCGGCCTGCCGACCGCACCGACCCAGCTCGATGTCGCCGCTTATCGCAAGGTTCAAAATACGCCCAAGTGGACGGCGAGCGGGACGCTCAGCCTGACTCATCCGTTCGGCAATGGCGACGAAGTCAGCGCCAGCACCACCGTTTCCTATCGCAGCAGCAGCCAGCAGTTCGAGCTGCACGTGCCCGGGCTCGACCAGAAGGGATACGCACTGCTCGATGCCAACCTCGTCTATTCAGGGCGCGATCGCCACTGGACGTTCGGGCTCCACGCCCGCAACCTGACCAACCAGAGGTATGTCGTGTCGGGTTATAACTTCCTTCGCCAGAACCCGTTCACGGGCAATTTCATCTTGGCCAACGGTTCGCCGGGGCGCAGTTCGACGCTCGGGACGGAGGGCGTACTGACCGCCTATTATGGCAATCCACGCCAGCTGTTCCTGACGGTGGGGTACAAGTTCTGACACCTGCGAACGAAGCCGAGGCGAGGAGCAGGCGCGCCGGTCCACTGATCGGGCTGCTGCTCCTCGCCTACGTCTTCAATTTCCTCGACCGCCAGCTGATCGCGATCCTCAAGATCCCGATCAAGGCCGAACTTGGCCTGACTGACACCCAACTCGGGCTGATGGGCGGAATCGCATTCGCGTCGGTCTATTCGACCCTCGCCATCCCGCTTGCGCGGCTGGCCGACCGGTCCGGACGCGTCCGCGTGGTGGCGGCGGCGGTCACGATGTGGAGCCTGTTCACCGCCTTGTCGGGGCTGGGCCAGAATTTCTGGCAGCTGTTTCTGCTGCGCATGGGAGTCGGAGTCGGCGAGGCCGGCGGGGTCGCGCCGAGCTATGCGCTGATCTCCGATGGGGTCCCGCCCGAACGCCGTGCGCGGGCGCTGGCGATCTTCTCGCTGGGCATCCCGATCGGATCGGCACTTGGCCTGTTCTTCGGCGCGTGGCTCGCCACAAGCCTCGACTGGCGATACGCCTTCGCCATCATCGGGCTGGCCGGACTGCCGGTCGCCTGGGCCATCCGACACTTCGTTCACGACGAACCGCCGACTTCGAAAGCGACGGCTTCGGCGAGCTTCGGCGCGGTTGCGACGAAGCTCGCCGCCAAGCCGAGTTTCTGGCTGCTGTCATTCGGCGCCGCCTCGGCCTCGATCTGCGGCTACGGGCTCGGCTATTGGCTGCCGTCCTATTTCGTCGCCGACCTCGACCTTTCGCTCACCCGCATGGGCGTCTATTTCGGGTCGATCGTGCTGGTCGGCGGAATGGTCGGTATCTGGCTCGGCGGACTCGCCGCCGACCGGCTGCGCGGACGGAGCCCTGGCGCCGACGCCGCCGTCCCGGCGATCGCCTTCCTGCTCGCCGCGCCGCTCTATTATGCCGCGATGTCGACCCGCTCGCTCACGCTCGCCTGGCCGTTGTTCGCGCTGCCCTACATGCTGTCGCTCGTGTGGCTCGGCCCGATTACCAGCGCGGTCCAGCGACTTGTCCCCTCCAGCGACCGGGCGACCGCCTCGGCCTGCTTCCTCCTGATCAACAACCTCATCGGGATCGGCTTCGGCACCTTCATCTTCGGCTTTCTGTCCGACCGGATGAAGGCCGACTATGGCGCGGCCTCGCTGCGTTATGCGATGCTGTACGGCCTCGGCTTCTACGTGATCGCTGGACTGCTCTGCGCGTTTGCCGCCATCCGCCTGAAACGCGACGTGATCGACTGCTGACCAGCGACGGAAAAGCGTGCTGCCCTCTGGCACAGCCCGCCGCCGTCGCTATAGTGGCGATCCAACACGCAATACCGGGGCAGGCAATGAAGGCGACGATCGAGCGGGCTACCTTGTTGAAGAGCCTCGGCCACGTTCAATCGGTCGTCGAACGACGCAACACCATTCCGATCCTGTCCAACGTGTTGATCGAAGCGTGCGACGACGGGTCGATCCGGCTGATGGCGACCGACCTCGATCTGCAGGTCGACGAAAGCGTCCCCGCTCAGGTCAGCCAGGCCGGCGCGACAACCGTGTCCGCCCACACCTTCTTCGACATCGTCCGCAAGCTGCCCGAGGGCAGCCAAGTCGAGCTTTCCGCCGCCGACGGCAAAATGCAGGTCGTCGCCGGCCGCGCCCGCTTCAACCTCTCGACCCTGCCGCGCGACGATTTCCCGGTAATCGCCGAGGGCGAGCTGCCGACCCGCTTCGAACTCAAGGCCAGCATCCTTCGCAAGATCATCGAGAAGACCCGCTTCGCGATCTCCAGCGAGGAAACCCGCTACTATCTGATGGGGATCTTCCTCCATGTCGTCGACGACAAGCTGAAAGCCGCCGCCACCGACGGCCACCGGCTGGCGCGAATGACGGTCGACAAGCCCGACGGTGCCGACGGCATGCCCGACGTGATTATCCCCAAGAAGTGCGTCACCGAAATCTACAAGCTGCTCGACGAGGTCGACGGGACGATCGAAGTATCGCTGTCGCCGACCAAGATCCGCTTCAACCTGGGCACTGCGGTCCTGACCTCGAAGCTGATCGACGGCACTTTTCCCGACTATAACCGGGTCATCCCGACCGGCAACGACAAGCTGCTCAAGCTCGACCCGAAGAGCTTCGCCGCCGGCGTCGACCGCGTTTCGACCATCGCCAGCGAGAAAACGCGCGCGGTCAAGATCGCGCTCGATCGCGACCGCGTGACGCTGAGCGTGACCAGCCCGGAGAATGGCCTGGCGACCGAGGAACTCGCCGCCGACTATAGCGCCGACGCCATCGAGATCGGCTTCAACGCCCGCTACCTGCTCGACATACTCGGCCAGATCGAAGGCGACAGCGTCGAAGTCCACCTCGCCGACGCCGCGGCACCGACGCTGTTGCGCGAGAATGACAAGAGCGACGCGCTCTACGTCATCATGCCGATGCGGGTGTAAGCGAAGGCTAAACCTTCAACCGCCGCTTGTTCGCCGTCGCCGTCGCGTGGATCGGGCGCAGCGCGCGGATGCCGCTGGCGATGGCGCGTTCGTTGATGCGTTGCGAGCGCGCGATGATCGCCCCGGCCGCGCGCGGGCTGGCGAAACCACCCAGCCACATCGATCCGAGCGCCTGGGCCTGGGCTAATAGGTCTCCCTGCATTCCGCTCCAGTCGTTCGCCAGGCTCTGCCCAGCGCGGGCGAAGGCGGTGCTCTTTTCGCTGACCATCCGCGCCAGCTCGTGATGATCGGCGGCGAGCGGGTTGTAGGCGGCTTCGGCGATCGTGCCAGAGCGGCTGGCAATGACTGCATTCGAAGCGCCGGCGGTTTCGCTCATCATCCGACCGGCGTCGATCATGCTCGTCCATAGCGCAAAGGGATTGTTCATCGGTCTGGCCTTTCGAACGATTGCCTGCGCTTAACACACAGGTCGTCACAAAAGTGCCTATCCATTTTCGCGCGCTTGCCCGAAATGGGGCGGTCGCTAGGACGGACGGGTGCCGATCGCCCGCCTCACCCTGACCGATTTCCGCTCCTACCGCGAGGCGACTGTGGCACCAGGTCCCGGGTTCGTCGTCCTCACCGGCGACAATGGCGCGGGCAAGACCAATGTCCTGGAAGCGGTATCGCTGCTTGCCCCCGGGCGCGGCCTGCGCGGAGCGGCACTCGGCGAGATGGCGCGGAGCGACGGACCGGGCGGGCTCGGCATCGCCGCGCGACTTGACGACACCGAACTTGCGACCGGGACACTCGCGACTGCGCCCGAGCGGCGGCAGGTGCGCGTCAACGGGGCAGCGGCGTCGGTCAACGCCTTGTCCGAATGGGTTTCGGTGCTGTGGCTGACCCCGGCGATGGACCGGCTGTTCAGTGGGAGCGCTGGCGAGCGGCGGCGGTTCCTGGACCGGCTGGTGCTCGCACTCAAGCCGAGCCACGCCGGCCATGCCGCGCGCTACGAAGCGGCGATGCGCGCCCGCAACAAGCTGCTGGCCGAGCCCGAGACCTCCGATCCGGCATGGCTGACGGCTCTGGAAGCGGGCATGGCCGAGCATGGCGCGGAACTGGCGGAAGCGCGAGCGCAGACGGTGGATGCGCTCGGCGAGGCAATTGCGGGCACCAGCAATACAGATTTCCCGCGCGCGGCGCTGACACTTGAAGGCTGGACCGGGGGCGACGTCATCCGTTTGCTCCGCGCTAATCGTGGGCGCGACGCCGCCGCCGGTCGCGCGACTGAAGGGCCGCATCGCCAAGATGTCGCCGTAACGCACATGGCGAAGGACCAACCCGCCGCGCGGGCCTCGACCGGCGAGCAGAAGGCGCTCCTTTTGGGCATCATCCTGGCCCACGCAGAACTGGTCGCGGCGCGGCGCGGGTCGCGCCCGATCCTGCTGCTCGACGAGATCGCCGCCCACCTCGACCCGGCCCGCCGCGCGGCGCTGTTCGCCCGCCTCGACGGTCGCGGGCAAGTGTGGATGACGGGGACCGAACCGGCGCTGTTCGAGACCATCGGAGTGGCCTCGCGGCTTCACGTCGAGGGCGGGACAATCACCCCGCTCTGACCCCGCGCTGCGCTGCGCCGCACAAAATACTGGACTTTTTCGCAAACCGTCCCTATCCGCCACCCATCACGAGACACATTGCGGCGTGATCGGACCCTCCTGCCAAGCAGGATCAAGTGGCCCCCGGCCGTGTCTCGAAGCGATAAATCGCTACAGCTCTCCTATCACGCGGGGCGCAACGCACCCCCGCCGCCCGGCGTTCGCAATCCTGCGCGCGTCTGACGGCCATGAAAGATATTTCCATGACGACTTTCCAGTCGCTCGGGCTCTCGCAGCCCGTTCTCGATGCGCTTGCATCGAAAAACTACACTACTCCCACGCCGATTCAGGCGAAGGCCATTCCCACCGTCTTGTCGGGCCGCGATCTGCTCGGCATCGCCCAGACCGGCACCGGCAAGACGGCGGCATTCATGTTGCCGTCGATCGACCGGCTGGTCGCATCGGGCAAGAAGGCCGCTCCCGGCCGCGTCCGCATGCTGGTCCTCGCGCCAACCCGCGAACTCGCTAGCCAGATCGCCGAAAATGCGATCTTCTACGCCCGCGGATCGCGACTTCATGTCGTGACCGTGTTCGGCGGCACATCAATCTACAAGAACAAGCAGGACATGGCGAAGGGCGCCGACATTCTCGTCGCGACCCCGGGCCGCCTCGTCGACCTGATGGAAAATCGCGCGATCAACCTCGACGCGACCGAGATCCTGGTCCTCGACGAAGCCGACCAGATGCTCGACCTCGGCTTCATCCACGCGCTCAAGTGGATCTGCCAGCGGCTCCCGGCCGAGCGCCAGACGCTGTTCTTCTCGGCGACGATGCCGTCGTCGATCCGCGATCTGGCATCTAAGTTCATCAAGAACCCGGTCGAGGTCGCCGTGACTCCGTCCGCAACCACGGTCCAGCGCATCGAGCAGAGCGTGACCTTCGTCGATCAGGGCGAAAAGACCACGCTCCTCACGCTGTTCCTCAAGCGCGAAGCAGTCGAGCGGGCGCTGGTCTTCACCCGCACCAAGCATGGTGCCGACAAGGTCGTCCGCCAGCTCGCCGCATCAGGTATCAGCGCGGCTGCGATCCACGGCAACAAGAGCCAGCCGCAGCGTGAGCGCGCACTGAGCGATTTCAAGTCGGGCCGGGTCACCGTCCTGATCGCGACCGACATCGCCGCGCGCGGGATCGACGTCACCGGCGTCAGTCACGTCATCAACTTCGACCTGCCCAATGTGCCCGAGCAATATGTCCACCGTATTGGTCGGACCGCACGCAACGGTGCCGACGGCATCGCCTTTTCGATGTGTGCCGGCGACGAGCGGCCCTATCTCAAGCTGATCGAGAAGCTCACGCGGCATCAGGTTCAGGTCCGCGCGCTGCCGACCGACTTCGCCGCCGAAGCCGCCCGGATGAAGGCGCTTCGCCCGGCGCCCGAGCCCGAGCGCGGTCGCCGCGACGAAGGCCACAGGCACAATCAGAAGCTCAACCGCGGCCGTGCCCGCGACGCTGATCCGCGCCGCGATGTCATCCGCGACAACGACCCACGCCGCGACATGCCAAAGCGCGAGGATCGTGCTCCCGGTGGCCAGCAGCGCCGCCCGGCGCATGCCGCTCGCCCGGTCACTGCGCATGCGCGCCCGATCGGCAATCCCGTCCGCGAAGGCCAGCCGCAGCGGCCGGCATTCGGTGGTGCTAACCCCGGCAACGGCCAGGGCGGCCGCCCGGCTCGTGACGGCCAGCGTCCGTCCGGCGGCGGTTATCGCGGTCGCGGCGGCAATGGCGGCGGCGGTCGTCCTTCCGGCGGCCAGCGCTCGGCTTACTGAGGAGCGCGCTTCAACGTCGCCAGCCAGCGGATCACCTCGCTCTCGAGGCGAATCCGCCGGTCCGACCAGCTATGGTCGGTGGCGACGTGAAGCGTGGACACCCGGCTGCCCTTGACCCCGCGCACGACGCTCGCAAGCGCGTCGGTGCCGGGTGCAAGGCCGTCGTCCGAACTGAGGACCAATAGTGGGCGGCGGGCAAGTCCCGCCGCTCCCGACGTCCAGTCGAACGCGGCTTTGTGCTGATCGATTTCATCGGCCATGGCCTGCGCATCTGTTGCCAGACTCTCCAGATTGTCGGCCATTTCAGTGACGAGA
>NZ_JANMWY010000036.1:0-2753 GCF_031380695.1 Sphingomonas sp.
GCTCGGCTCGATCCTGGCCGGCGGCAACAGCGGCCCCTTCGGCGACGAACGGGCGACTAGCAGCCGCTGGGCCGAAATGGTGAGGCAATATCGTGCGCATCCGGGGGCGTCGGGCATCCCGATCCTGTTCGGGGTCGATGCGGTGCATGGCCATTCGAACCTGCCCGGTGCGACCATCTTCCCGCACAATATCGGGCTGGGCGCCGCCCGCAATCCCGCACTGATCCAGGCGATCGGCGCCGCCACTGCAGACGAAGTTTCGGCAAGCGGGATCGAATGGACGTTCGCACCGACGCTCGCCGCGCCTCGCGACATGCGCTGGGGCCGCAGCTATGAAGGCTATTCGTCCGACGAGAAACTGGTCGCCAGCTACGCGCGGGCGATGACGCTCGGCCTCCAGGGGCCGCTGCTCTCTGGAGAGACGATTGCGGACAGCCATGTCGCTGCGACGGCCAAGCATTTTCTTGCCGACGGCGGCACCAATGGCGGCAAAGATCAGGGTGACGCGCGCCTGACCGAATCAGAACTGATCGCGCATCATGCGCTGGGCTATCCGGCGGCGATTGATGCTGGCGCGCTGACCGTCATGATCTCCTTTTCGAGCTGGAACGGGGTCAAAAACCACGGCAATAAATCGCTCATCACCGATGTGCTCAAGGGCCGCATGGGGTTCAGCGGGCTGACCGTCGGTGACTGGAACGGGCACGGCCAAGTCGACGGCTGCACCACGACCCATTGTCCGGGCTCCTACAATGCCGGACTCGATCTGTTCATGGCACCCGACAGCTGGAAGGGCTTGTACGAAAATACCGTCGCCGACGTGCGCGCCGGCCGGATTTCGATTTCGCGAATCGATGACGCCGTGCGCCGTATTCTGCGGGTGAAGGCGAAGCTGGGCTTGCTCGATGGTCGGGCAGTGAGCGACGATCCGGCGCAGATCGGTAGTGCCGAGCATCGCGCAATTGCCCGCCGCGCCGTCGCCGAAAGCCTCGTCCTGCTCAAGAACGAAGGCTCGGTTCTGCCAATCCGTCCCGGTGCAAAAGTGCTGGTGGCCGGGGACGGGGCCGACAATATGGCCAAGCAGGCTGGCGGCTGGACGATCACTTGGCAGGGCACCGATACGACCAAGCGTGACTTCCCGGCCGGCCAGTCAATCTATGACGGTATTGCCGAGGCGGTCGGCGCAATCGGTGGCAAGGCGACGCTCTCGCCAGAGGGCAAATTCGATGTCCGCCCCGATGTCGCGATCGTCGTGTTCGGCGAGAATCCATATGCTGAATTTCAGGGCGACGTCCCCACGCTCGCGTATCGGCCGCAGGACAAGGCAGACCTCGCCTTGCTCAAGCGCCTTCGCGCTGCGGGCATCAAGGTCGTGTCCGTCTTCCTGTCGGGACGCCCGCTGTTCGTTTCACCCGAGATCAATGCCTCCGATGCGTTCGTCGCAGCCTGGCTGCCGGGTACCGAGGGCGGCGGCGTGGCCGACGTCTTGATCGCGGGCGCCAATGGCCGTCCTCGGCGCGACTTTAGTGGGCGGCTGTCCTTTGCCTGGCCGAGGGATGCGCGCTCGCCGATCGTCCGCCCTCTGTTCCCGCTCGGTTACGGCCAGAGCTATGGTCGGCCAGCCCATGTCGAGAGACTTGCAGAGACCCCGGGCATCGACGTGAAGGCCGCGCTCAATCTTGATCGTTATTTTGAAAATGGCCGCGCCTTGGCACCGTGGACGATGTCGCTGATCGACGGCGGCGGCACGCGCGAGGTCACTGCGGGCGCGATTTCGAGCCCCGCAGGATCGATGACTTCGCGACCGATAGACCTGGCGGCGCAGGAGGATAGCCGGATGGTTCGCTGGACCAAGGCCGGATCCTTGTCGCTGGACGGCCCGAAGAGCGATCTCTCTCGCGAGTTGCTGGAGGGCTTTGCGCTGGTCATCGAGGGTCGGGTTGACCAAGTGCCGACGGCGCCGGTGACAATCGCTTTCGCCGGATTGGATCGAGACGCAACCGCATGGCTCGCAAAAGCCGGACCGATCCGACTGGCCGTGCCGCTGCACTGCTTCACCGACGACAAAGTGCGGCTGGCCGCCGTTGAAAATCCCGTCCGCATCACGACACAAGGATCGCTTTCCCTGACAATCAAGCGACTTGGCCTCGAAGCTGTCGCTGACCAGCGCTGTCCATAAGGGTAATGTATCGCCGACCAGAATGTGCGACTGCTGAGCGAAAGGAAATAGGACTGTGGCATTAGCTCCGACAATTGAGGTCAGTTCGACGGACCAGCTCACCGGCGGCGCGGGCGAGGGCGGACATGTCGATGCGCCCAAGCTGCGCTATTTCGTTATGGCGCTGTTCTTCATCTTCGGCGGGATTACCAGCCTCAACGACGTGATCATTCCCAAGCTTAAGGAACTGTTCACGCTCAACTACACCCAGGCGATGCTGGTCCAGTTCTGCTTCTTCACCGCCTATCTCGTCATCGGCATTCCGGGCGCGCAGTTGGTCATGAAGATCGGCTATATGCGCGGGGCGGTAGCGGGCTTGCTGACGATGATGGTCGGCTGCCTGCTGTTCATCCCGGCCTCGCAATATGCCACCTACGGCCTGTTCCTGCTGGCGCTTTTCGTGCTGGCGAGCGGCGTCGTCATCGTCCAGGTCGTGGCCAATCCGCTGATCAGCCTTCTCGGGCCGCCGAAAACGGTCCACAGTCGGCTGACCTTCGCCCAGGCGTTCAACAGCCTGGGCACGACGATCTTCCCG
>NZ_JANMWY010000222.1:0-5131 GCF_031380695.1 Sphingomonas sp.
GGATCGGTGAAGGAGAATATCTCGCGGTTCGATGTCGGTGAGGCGGGAGCGATCGACGAGGCGGCGGTGGCGGCGGCGAACCAGTGCCATGCACACGAGATGATCACCGGCCTGCCCGGCGGCTATGACCGGGTGCTGGGCTGGGGCGGCAGCGGGCTGTCGGCGGGGCAGGCGCAGCGGGTCGCGCTGGCGCGCGCGCTTTACGGCGAGCCGCGCATCGTCATGCTCGACGAGCCCAACGCGCATCTCGATGGCGCGGGCGAGGCGCAACTGGTCGAGACGTTGCAGGCATTGAAGGCGCGCGGGGCGGCGGTGCTGGTCGTCGCACATCGCACCGGCCTGTTGCAGGCGGTCGACCGGATCATCGTCATGCGCGACGGGCGGATCGAACTCGACGGACCGCGCGACGAGGTGCTGAAACGGTTGCAGGGGGCAGCGCCGGCGCCGGTGCCGGCGGGGACGATCACGTCGAACCGCAAGGCGGGCGCAACGCGATGAACGAGTTGACCGCCTTCGCCCGCAACCCGGTCGCGCTGTCGGGTCCGGACGAGCCGCCGCTCGACAATCCCGAGCGCGACATCCGCTTCGGGCTGATCGTGGCGTTCATCTTCTTCGTCCTGTTCCTGGGCTGGGCAGCGTTCGCGCCGCTCGATTCGGCAGCGTTCGCGCCGGGCCAGGTGACCGTCGTCGGCCAGCGCCAGACGATCCAGCACCGCGACGGCGGGGTGGTCTCGGCGCTGCGCGTCAAGGAAGGGCAGCAGGTCGCCGCGAACCAGGTGCTGATCGAGCTGGCCGGGGCCGACGTACGCGAGGCCGAGCGCGCCAATGGCGACCAGATGATGAGCCTGCTGGCGCAGCAGGCGCGGTTGCAGGCGGAAGAGAGCGGTGCCGGGGCGATCGCCTGGCCGGCGCGCCTGACCAACCCCGACCCCGACCGGGCGGTGGCGGCGGCGAGCGCGATGCGGCTGCAGGCATCGGAGTTTCGCGAGGGGCGCGCGTTGCTGACGGCGCAGAGCAATGTGCTGGGCCAGCAATCGAACCAGTCGAACGAGAGCGCGACCGGCTTCCGCGCGCAGATGCGAGCGTCAGCCGAGCAGGAGCGGCTGATCAACGAGGAGCTGGAAGCGCTGCGCCCGGTCGCGGAGAAGGGCTTTGTGTCGGTCTCGCGGCTGCGCCAGCTGGAGCGGGCCAAGGCCGACCTGGCCGGGCAGCGCGGTGCCTATGCCGCGAACATCGCCCAGGCGCGATCGGCCGCCGGCGAAGGACGATTGAAGCAGCTCGAGGCCGACCGCAGCTATCGCGAGAAGGCATCGACCGAGCTTCGCCAGGTAGCCTTCACCCTGGCCGAGCTGGAGCCCAAATATCGCGCCGCGCACGACCAGCGGATGCGGCTGGAAATCCGCGCGCCGGTGGCCGGGACCGTCACCGGGCTCGCCATCCACACCGTCGGCGGCGTCATCACGCCGGGCGAAAAGGTGATGGACGTGGTGCCGAGCGCGGCCGCGCTGGTGATTTCGGCCAAGTTCAGCGTCCAGGACGCCGACGATGTGTCGGCGGGGCGCGTGGCGCAGGTGCGGTTCAGCGGGCTGCACGATCGCGGGCTGCCGCTGCTGCACGGCACGGTGACGCGGATTTCAGCCGACAGCTTCACCGACGAGAAAACCGGCGTGAGTTATTATACCGGCGAGGTCGTGGTGCCCGACAGCGAGATCGCGCGGATCCGCGAGATTCGCGGCAAAAGCTTTGCGCTGCGCCCCGGAATGCCGGCCGAAGTGCTGGTCCCGATCGCCAAGCGGACCGCGCTGCAATATGCGTTCGAGCCGCTGACCGATACGTTCTGGCGCGCGTTCCGGGAGCATTAGGGGCGGCGAACGTACCGAAAGCTTTACCACTATCGGCTAGAGCGGCACCCGAGTATGTCGCGGTACCTCGTGAAAGCAGACCGAAATGCGTTTCGTCTATCTTTTCGTCTTCATCTTGCTGGTCACGGGCCTAAGCTTATTCATTCGCGGAAATCCCGCTCATCGACCTAAAATCTGGTTTGCGCTTGGTTTCTCGGCGTGGCTGATCACGCCCTACCACCTGCTGTTCAACCTGTGGCCGGGTTGGAACATGTGGCCGGGCTTTGTCAAAGGCCTGGAGCTGACCATCGTCGATGTGTTCGCTTTCGCCATTCTGGCGTCAGGTATCCACAAGCGTGATCCGATGCGGTTCCGCATGACTTTTCTGACCTATTTCCTCGTCGTCATTTCGTCCGTGTTCGTATCAAATATGCCCAGCGCCGCTTGGCTTTACGTCTGGCAGATATCGCGCATGGCGCTGATCGTTGTCGCCATATCCCGCAGCTGCGCCGATGACCGGGCGCCGAAAGCGATCATGTTCGGGCTGGTTTTCGGAATGTTCTACAATGCTGTTTTCGGCATCGTCGACCATGTCCGGGGGGCGCTTCAGTCGGGCGGGTTGATGGGACACCAGAACCTGCTCGGGCTGATGTCGCATTTCGTCGCGTTGCCGGCGCTGGCCCTGGTGCTGGGGGGTTCGCGGGAGAAATGGCTGTGGCTGGGGCCGCTTGGTGGGCTGATCATCGTCGTCGTCGGCGGGTCGCGGGCGACGACCGGTCTCGCCCTCGGCGCATACGCACTGCTTTTTGTCCTGTCGTCGATGCAAGGGTGGAACTCGCGCAAGGCGATGGTGAGTGCGTTGGCCCTACTCGGCCTGATCGTAGCCGCGCCGCTCGCTGCCAGCACACTTAGCAAGCGGTTCGCGGTCACCGAAAAATCGGACTATGACGAGCGTGCGGCATTCGAGAAGGCGGCGAGCATGATGATCGCCGATCATCCTTTCGGCGTTGGCGCCAACCAATATACATTGGTAGCCAATGTCGGCGGATATTCGCAACGAGCCGGAGTGGTGTGGAACCAAGGCAGCCGCTCGGCCAATGTTCACAATATCTATTATCTCTACGCCGCCGAGACGGGCTGGCTCGGGTCGCTTGCGTTTATCATGCTGCTCGCCAACGCTGGTCTAGTCGCCTTCAAATATAGCTGGAAGCGACGAAACGACTGGCGCGCGCAAATGCTGCTGGGACTGGCAGTGGCGATCGCAACTGCGGCGGTACACTCGATGTTCGAGTGGATCATGACGACCTATACAGCCCAAATCCTGCTGGCGATCGATCTCGGCCTGATCGCGGGCCTGTCGACCCAGATCAAGAAAAGTATGGCTAGCGAAGCGAGGGCAAAGCGCGAAACAGGACGAGCGAAGATCGACACCAGTCGCGAAGATTTGGTGCTGGCAGAGTAGGGTCGCCGCCGACGCCTTCAGCTAATTATCGTCGCCCATGCGCAGGGCGGCGATGAAGGCTTCCTGGGGGATCGAGACGTTGCCGTATTCGCGCATCTTGGCTTTGCCCTTTTTCTGCTTGTCGAGCAGCTTGCGCTTGCGCGTCGCGTCGCCGCCGTAGCATTTGGCAGTGACGTCCTTGCGCATCGCGCTGATCGTCTCGCGGGCGATGACCTTGCCGCCGATCGCCGCCTGGATCGGGATCTTGAACAGGTGCCTGGGGATCAGTTCCTTCAGCCGCTCGCACATCTGGCGGCCGCGCGCTTCGGCGGTGCCGCGGTGGACGATCATGCTGAGCGCGTCGACCGGCTCCTCGTTGACCAGGATGCTCATCTTGACGAGGTCGCCCTCGCGGTAGCCGATCGGGTGATAGTCGAAGCTGGCGTAGCCCTTGCTGATCGATTTGAGCCGGTCGTAGAAATCGAACACCACTTCGTTGAGCGGGAGTTCATACTTCAACTGGGCGCGGCCGGCGACGTAGGTGAGGTCCTTCTGGATGCCGCGGCGGTCCTGGCACAGCTTGAGGATCGAGCCGAGATATTCGTCGGGGACATAGATCGTCGCTTCGATCCACGGCTCCTCGATACTCTCGATGCGATTGGGCTCGGGCATGTCGGCGGGGTTGTGGAGTTCGATCACCTTGCCGCTGTCGGCGTCGCCGGCGACGATGCGGGCCGAGCCGGTCGAGGCCTCGTCGCGCTTCGAGCGGTTGAGCTGCATCCGGTAGACGACCGACGGCGCAGTCGTGATCAGGTCGAGGTCATATTCGCGGGTCAGCCGCTCCTGGATGATCTCGAGGTGGAGGAGGCCGAGGAAGCCGCAGCGGAAGCCGAAGCCCAATGCCGCGCTGGTCTCCATCTCGAAGCTGAAACTGGCATCGTTGAGGCGCAATTTATAAAGCGAATCGCGCAATTTCTCGAACTCGGCGGCGTCGACCGGGAACAGGCCGCAGAACACCACCGGCTGGACCAGCTTGAACCCGGGCAGCGCCGTCGCGGTCGGGCGCTTGGCGTCGGTGATGGTGTCGCCGACTCTGGTTTCGGCGACTTCCTTGATCTGCGCGGTGATGAAGCCGATTTCGCCCGCCGCGAGCTGCTCGAGCTGTTCGATCTTGGGGCGGAAGCAGCCGACGCGGTCGACCAGGTGGAGCGTACCGGCGGCCATGAACTTGATCTGCTGGCCGCGCTTCAGGACGCCGTCGATGACGCGGACGAGGATGACGACGCCGAGGTAGGGGTCGTACCAGCTATCGACCAGCATCGCCTTGAGCGGCGCGGCACGGTCCCCTTTCGGCGGGGGGATCTTGTCGACGATCGCCTGCAGCACTTCGTCGATGCCGATGCCCGATTTGGCAGAGGCGAGAACCGCTTCGCTGGCGTCGAGGCCGATGATCTCCTCGATTTCGGCGCGGACCCGCTCGGGCTCGGCGGCGGGCAGATCGATCTTGTTGATGACCGGCACGATCTCATGGTCGTGCTCGATCGACTGATAGACGTTGGCGAGCGTCTGCGCCTCGACCCCCTGCGCCGCGTCGACCACCAGCAGCGCGCCTTCGCAGGCGGCGAGGCTGCGGCTGACTTCATAGGCGAAGTCGACGTGGCCGGGGGTGTCCATCAGATTCAAGGTGTAGTTGAGCCCGTCCTTCGCGACCCATTCGAGATTGACGGTCTGCGCCTTGATCGTGATCCCGCGCTCTTTCTCGATGTCCATATTATCGAGCACCTGAGCCGACATTTCGCGCTCGGTCAGGCCGCCGGTCCGCTGGATCAGCCGGTCGGCGAGCGTCGAC